>NZ_JAUBVR010000138.1:0-7087 GCF_036705955.1 Microcoleus sp. A6-C6
TATCCTTTCTCTTCGCTGTGCTTATCTCAACGGTCAACTTTCAATTTGATGTATTTGCCAAAGTGAGATGCACCCGTTGGTCATGCCGCAGGTTTGTTACTCAAATCCTTACGGGATAAGGCAGAACAATGGTGGTATTTTCTGAATGACCCCTCGGTTCCTCCGGATAATAATTTAGCAGAACGTTCCCTACGGCTAGCTGTAACTAAGCGGAAAGTTTCTGGTGGCTCTCGTTCGATGAAACGATTTGAGGAAACTGCTAATCTTCTCAGTGTGATTCAAACCTGTCGTTTTCAAGCTCGTTCAGTAATGGCTTTTTTCCGTGAGGCTATTTCTGCCCATTCTTGTAACTTGGCTATGCCTGATCTCCTTCCCATTTTTCACACCTGAATCCTTACAACGAAACACAACTAGAAGATGGTTCTTACTTAACTTTTATTAATCCCCCAGGCAAATTAAAAAAAAAGGATTTGAACCCATACAAATTAGAGTAATCGAGTACACGATTGAAAACTTAAACGACCCAACAGCAGAAATTAGATATCGTTTGATTACAAGTTTATTGGATAGTCAAAAATTCCCAGCCAAGTTATGGGCTGCCGAATATCATCAACGGTGGGAAGTCGAAAATACAATTGATGAACTCAAGGTACATCTCTTAGAACGAAAAACTCATATTCGTTCTCAAAGACCAAGAGAAGTAGTGCAAGAAATTTATGGTCTATTATTAGGACATTGGGCAGTGCGGTCATTAATTTGTCAAACAGCGCATAGTGCAGAAATTTCCCCATTAAGTCTTTCTTTCACGGGTACATTACGAGTTATTCGTCGTGCTGTTCCAAAATTTCAGAGATTAAAACCAGAAGAAATTCCCTTTTTTTTAGTTGGTTAAGTCGGGAGATACTTGATAACACTTTACCTAAAAGAGTTCAGAGAAATAACCCAAGAGTGGTAAAAAAACCTGTTTCAAAATTTCGCTCAAAAAAAGTTAAACACAGAGGTACTGGCCTAAAAATGAATCCTCCGGTTTTTACTATCTTAAATCCTCTCCAGCGTTAAGTAAACCGTATTGCCCTAAAGGCATAATTTGAGCCTTAAATGGCCAGAAACCCGGTTTCTGGGCCTAAGTTTCTCCCGCACTCTTGCACCCGGATTTATGATGTTAAAAGTTCCGATCTTTTGCTCGCCAAAGTTTTAAGAGGCGATCGCACCCTGAAGAAGCCACCCCGCGCCATCAAAAAACTAACACATCCCATTACTCAAGGGCAACAGATATGGCCTCCGAAATTTATGACAATTCCTTTACAAGCGATCGCCCAAACCTGAATATTTCTGACCGAGCCGAAGTGTTTGTCTTTCCGGCATCCTTTGCCCAGCAGCGCTTGTGGTTTCTCGACCAATTCGCCCCGGAAAACCCTTTCTACAATGTAGTAACAGCACTGCGCTTAACTGGTTTCCTCAACTTAATAGCATTAGAGCAAACCTTCAATGAAATAGTGCAGCGTCACGAAACATTGCGAACCACTTTTGCAGCGGTATCAGGTCAACCAATGCAGATAATTTATCCAGTTTTCCCGCTCAATTTTAAAATATTAGAACTGCAACATTTGCCGCCAGAACAACGGCAAACTGAAGCCAAGAAACTCACCGCCGCCGAATCTCTTCGCCCTTTCAATTTATCCACCGGGCCGCTGATGCGAGTCACCATTTTGCGGCTGACGGAGACCGAGCATATTCTGTTGCTAAATATGCACCACATCGCCTCGGATGATTGGTCGATCGGCGTGCTAATTCGCGAAATAGAAGCTATCTATACAGCTTTGATAAATCGACAACCATCTCCCCTGCCAGAATTATCGCTGCAATATGCCGACTTTGCAGAATGGCAGCGCGAATGGCTGCAAGGAGAAGTATTAGAAACTCAGCTAGCCTACTGGCGGCAGCAATTGCGCGGGATTTCGGTGTTAAATTTTCCGACAGATCGTCCTGCACCAGCTCTGCAAAATTATCGAGGAAAAACTCAATATTTAGAACTACCTAAAAAGCTCCAAGATGCACTGTTAGCGCTTTCTCAGCGAGAAGGAGCTACTTTATTTATGACATTGCTCGCTGCATTTCAAACTTTGCTTTACCGATACTCGCAGCAAACAGATATTGTTGTCGGTTCGCCGATCGCCAATCGCAACCTGAGCGAAATTGAAGCATTAATCGGGTTTTTTGTCAATACTTTAGTGCTGCGGACAGACTGCTCGGAAAACCCGACGTTTCGAGATTTTTTGGGCAGGGTGCGGGAAGTGACCCTGGGAGCTTACGCTCACCAAGATTTGCCTTTTGAGAAGCTCGTAGAGGAATTGCACCCAGAGCGATCGTTGAATCGACACCCGCTATTTCAGGTAGTATTCGGTCTGCAAAATGCGCCGGTGGACGAGCTAGAATTGCCAGAATTAAAGTTGAGTTCTTTTCATTTAGAAACTCAAACAACCCGCTTTGATTTAGAGCTGCATTTGTGGGAAGCTACTGACAAATTTCGCAGCAGATACGGCGAACAGTGGGAATATTCGGAAGGCTTGAGAGGCGTAGCTGTGTACAATCCTGATTTATTTGATGAAGTGACGATCGCGCGGATGCTGAAACATTTTAAAACTCTGCTGGAAAGCATTGTCGCCAATCCCGAAAAAAGCATCGCTAACTTACTTTTATTGAGCGAGGATGAAGTGAATCAATTATTAATCGAATGGAACGATACTCGCACAGATTATCCTCAAAATAAGTGCATTCATCAGTTATTTGAGGAGCAAGTCGAGCAGCATTTGGAGGATGTCGCCGTAAGTTTTGACAGCCAGCATTTGACTTACAGAGAACTCAACAGCAAAGCCAACCAACTGGCGCGCTATTTACAAAAACAGGGCGTGGGGGCGGAGGTTTTGGTGGGGCTTTGCGCCGATCGCTCGATCGACCTAATTGTGGGGATGTTGGCTGTACTGAAGGCTGGAGGCGCTTATTTACCGTTAGATCCGAGCTATCCGCGCGATCGGCTAAACTTGATGCTGGAAGATGCAGAAGTTAAAGTCTTGGTAATTCAAGATAAATTGAGCGAAAATTTCCGATACTTCTCGAATTCGGTGATCAACTTGAATTGCGATTCCGAACAAATCGCCAAAGAAAGTACAGAAAATCTCACCAACAAAGTCACAGCAGATAACCTAGCTTACGTCATTTACACATCAGGCTCCACCGGAAAACCCAAGGGAGTTGCTGTCACCCACAAATCAGTAAATCGGCTTGTACTCAACACCAACTACATAAAAATAGAACCTACTGATAAAATTGCCCAAGTTTCAAATTCTTCATTCGATGCAGCCACATTCGAGATTTGGGGAGCCTTGCTCAACGGCGCTCAACTCGCGATACTCAGCACCAACCTTACCCTTTCGCCTCACGATTTAGCATTAGAATTGCGCCAGCAAAATATCACGATCTTGTTTTTAACTACCGCCTTATTCCAGCAAGTTGCTAGGATTTTACCTGAAGCTTTTAATTCGCTGCGCTGCTTGCTATTTGGCGGCGAAATTGCGGATGTTAGATGCGTAAAAAAAGTTTTAAAACAGGTGGAAACTACTAAATTAATTCACGTTTACGGGCCTACCGAAAATACCACATTTTCCGCTTATTATCAGGTGCTAGACGTACCGGAAACCGCCACATCTCTCCCCATCGGCAGTCCTCTCGCCAATACGCAGATTTATCTCCTAGATGCGGAATTGCAGCCGGTGGCGATCGGTGTTATAGGTCAATTGTACGTCGGCGGTGACGGATTGGCGAAAGGCTACCTCAACCAGCCAGATTTAACTGCTGCTGCATTCATTCCTAATCCTTTTAGCAATAAACCTGGTTCGTGTCTTTATAAAACAGGTGATTTAGGCCGCTATTTAGCTGACGGCAACATCGAGTTTTTAGGTCGCCTTGACAATCAAGTAAAAATTCGAGGCTACCGCATCGAATTGGGAGAAATAGAAGCAGCTTTGTGCCAGCATCCACAAGTGCGCGAAGCAGTAGTAATTGTCAGAGAAGACATCCCAGACGATAAACATTTGGTAGCTTATGTTATTCCTGACGACCTTAATAAAAAATTAGAAATTACCCATCTAAAATCAAGTGAATTGCGCCATTTTTTGAAAGAAAAATTACCAGGATATATGGTTCCTGCAACTTATGCAGTGTTGGAAAATATGCCACTGACGCCTAATGGTAAAGTAGACCGCCGCGCCTTGCCTGATATAGATACAGACAGCGAGGATATAACAGAAAATTATGTAGCGCCTCGGACTGATATCGAAGAGGTGCTGGGGAAAATTTGGGCTAAAGTTTTGGGGAAACAGCAGGTTAGTATCTACGATAATTTCTTTGAACTAGGCGGGCATTCCCTGCTAGCAACTCAGTTAATTTCTCGCATCCGAGACGCTTTGCAAGTCGAGTTACCTGTCAGCAATTTGTTTGAGGCTCCGACTGTGGCGAGTCTAGCAAAATACATTGAAACAGTGCGCTGGGCTGCGAAAGGTTTGGATACTCCCAGAACCGACGAAAATGAGCGAGAAGATGTGGAATTTTAAGGCCTTACATAATTGCGGGATGATTTTGATTGTTTTGTGGGATGGGCGTCCAAAAGTGGGGAGCATCTCACTTTTGCAGCCAAGCTAGAAATCTAAGTTTTGAGGCAGGAGGGAGGATGCAGGAGGAAAGAGGAAGAAGGAAGGAGCCATAATAAGTGTTTTTACAAATATGAGATGCTCCCAAAAAGTGTGTGTCTAAGTGCAATCAAATTGGCGACAGGAAACCAGAGGAATAGAACTCCAACAGATCTAATCTTTGGCATCCAAATGTTGAGCTAATTTGGGGACTGAATCCTCTACTAAAAGCTATGGCATCACCGCTGAGGGGATGACAACCCTCCTCAAACCCTGATGGAGTAAAGACTTAGCCCACTTATGCTAAATAAAGATAGGCAGCCTTAACTGAACGGTATTGCAATATACTGGTCTTTAGTTACTTTCCCTCTTGAATAAATCTTCATCAGGATTACTGACGGCTAAAAACTTCAGAAGCAGGAACTCTGTTTGACAGCCTGTCTTTTGACATTGTTCATACTTGTGTAGCATAATGGCTTTTCTCGATATTTTAGCAAATGACAATGAGTAAATTGAACAGCGTTTTGAACCCTTCACTGGTTGCTGAACCTCCCATTAATCGTTTTTATCGCACCGTTTGGCGATGGCACTTCTATGCAGGCTTGTTTGTTATTCCTTTCATGCTGATTTTGTCGATCACAGGCATCATTTACCTATTTAAACCGCAATTAGATGCTGCAATGTATCACCAGAATATGTTTGTGCAGCCTGCGGATGTGGTGATGCCTTATACTCAACAGGTGGCAGTTGTTCAACGAACTTATCCTGATGCCAAAGTAACAAAATTTACGCCGAGCGTTGCGTCTAATCGTAGTGCTGAAGTGACGATCGCGACTAAAGATCAAAGAACACTAGCCGTTTTCGTGAATCCTTATACGGCTAAGATTTTAGGCGATCGCGATGAAAATAATAATCTCCAAGCGATCGCACGCAAGATTCACGGCGAACTGATGATCGGAAAATTGGGAGATTATTTAGTAGAGCTTGCTTCTTGTTGGGGACTGATTTTGCTAATTACCGGATTATATTTATGGTGGCCTCGCCGCAAAGTAAATTTTTTAGGAACATTAATTCCGCGTGTGTGGAGCCAGAATAAGCGGGTATTTTGGCGGGACTTACACGCCGTTTCGGGATTTTATGGCGTATTGCTAATTGGCTTTCTCATCATTAGTGGACTACCCTGGACAGGTTTTTGGGGAGATACCTTCGCTCGTTTGTCGAGTCACTATCCTGCACAAATGTGGGATAACGTGCCTCAATCGACAACACTCACAGGCTCACTCAATCAACAGGGCAATCAAGTTGTGCCTTGGGCAGTAGAGCAATTACCAATTCCTAAATCGAGTACGCCTAGAGATGAGCATCATTCAGGACACAACGAAGTTATCGGGCGAACTCTTGCTGATACGTCCGTAAATCTAGATTCTGTTGTAAATTTAGCTCAAGCAAAAGGCGCACCCCCTGGATTTAGTGTTAGTTTTCCAGAATCCAAAACGGGTGTGTATACGGTTTCGGCATTTCCAAATAATCCGGCGCAAGAAGTCACTTTGCACATCGATCAATACAGTGGCAAAGTATTAGCAGATGTGCGATGGAAGGATTACGGGTTAGTACCCAAAGTCGTATCAATGGGAATTTCCATTCACATGGGCAAATATTTTGGATTGAGCAATCAACTACTGATGTTGTTTGCAGCCTTAATTTTGATTGTGCTTTCAGTCAGTGGTACGGTGATGTGGTGGCAGCGTCGTCCGAAAGGGACGGGTTGGCTCGGTGCGCCTCCAATGCCCACCCATGTTCAGGGATGGAAAGTGCCACTCGCAATCGTTGCTGTTTTAGGGATTGCCTTCCCGCTTGTAGGACTTTCACTCGTCACCGTTCTGCTGTTGGATTATTTCGTGTTGGCTCGTATTCCTGCCATCAAGCGCATTTTCAGTTAAAGGTGGGAGGGTGACAAAGAGGTCTAGGAACTAGACCGAATCAGTGCGTAGGTTTGGCCTCAAGGGAACGAACCCTCCGTTTCACTCCCCCCAACATTTTCGCTACAATTTTCCTTTTTAGTTAGGAAATTTCAGTGCAGAATGCCCTGACAGCTTCTGCAAACTGCTGGTTATGCTCCATTAATGCCATGTGTCTTCCTTTCTGTATAGTAACTAGCTCTGCTTGAGGTAACTCTGCTTTCATTCGCAGGCTAGTTGGGGGGGTAGTGGCAATATCTGAATCGCCACATATTACCAACACAGGAATGTCAATTGAGCGCAAAGTTTTTGTTTCATCATATTGGAACATTGCCAGCGTACCGCGAGCGAGAACGCCGGGAGAACCCAGGGGGAACGCATCTTATTGAACACTGTTCATCAGTGATGAGTATATTTTAAGATAAATTCACCATTGTTAGAAGC
>NZ_JAUBVR010000139.1:0-7057 GCF_036705955.1 Microcoleus sp. A6-C6
CCCAATTCCCAATTCCCAATTCCCAATTCCCAATTCCCAATTCCCAATTCCCAATTCCCAATTCCCAATTCCCAATTCCCAATTCCCAATTCCCAATTCCCAATTCCCAATTCCCAATTCCCAATTCCCAATTCCCAATTCCCACTCTTGAGAAGAGATATATTTTGTTTACGCTGAAAGCAAGCGCTGTACGATATTGACGAGTTGCTGAGGTTCAAAGGGTTTGCTGACGTAAGCATCTGCGCCTAAATCGGTTCCCCAGGCTTTGTCGATATCAGTGTTTTTATGAGTACAAAATACTACTGGTAAGTGTGCAGTTGCGCGATCGCCCCGCAATTCTCTGATCACTTCAAATCCGTTCATACGTGGCATCACTACGTCTAAAACGACCAGAGCCGGGGGCACTTTTCGGATCAGGGCGATCGCTTCTTCGCCGTCGCCAGCCCGGATCACCTGCATTCCAGCATTTTGAAGAATGCGGCAGATGATTTCCAGTTCGCTGGGAACGTCGTCCACTACTAAAATTTTTGACATAATTCCACACTTCCTTGCTGTTATTGACTGCTGACAATCTTGATTCAGAAGCTTGTGGTGCGATGGCTTTTGCCCCGCTTCCCTACGGCTGTTTGACTGCGCCACGCCAGCAAACAAATAAATGCACTTCTAAATATAATATAGCCGATCGCATGGCCCAAGGGAAGAGGGAAGTTCGACAACGGATTGTATAACGGATTTAGCCGATTTTTTATGAGGCTGCATAGAATTAGATCCCCCCTAGCATAGCTTAATAAGGGGGGGACAAGATTGCGATCAAAGTCCCCCTTTTTAAGGAAGATTTAGGGGGATCGAGATATGTACAACTTCACATTAAATTGATATTAGCCGATTTTGAGGAAATTGAAAATTGGGAATTTCTAATTCCCAATTTCTTCAATTTAAGCTTCGATAATTACTCGTAAATTACCGCGTTTTTTCATCACCCGACAAGCGGTTGAAGAACCCGATCGCTCAAATTCTAGATCCAGCAAAGTTGAGCCGATCCTTAAGTTGTTTAGCGACAATTTATTAATGGATTCTGGCAAGGCTGGATCGATAATTCGCAGTTGGTTGTTAGGGGCATCAGGAACTAGATTTAACATCATTTGCAAGAGTTGAAAAATACTGCCGGTTGCCCAAGCTTGGGGCGAGCAAGCTACAGGATACTGCACGGGGCGATCGCTCTCGCTGTTGCGCTCGTAGCCGCAAAAAAGTTCGGGGGGACGCTCGTAGGGTTGCAGCAATGTCATGTCAAATAAGCCTTGAGCTACTTCTAGGGCTTGTTCGACGCGGCCTAGCGATCGCAATCCCATAGCTGTTAAAGCGTTGTCGTGCGGCCAGACTGAGCCTGTGTGGTAGCCGATGGGGTTGTAGGCGGGAGATTTTGAGGATAGGGTGCGAATTCCCCAACCGCTAAACATATCTGGAGCTTGCAATCTTTCTGCTACGCTGCGAGCTTTTTCTCGCGACAAAATGCCGAGGTGCAAACAGTGTCCGGGATTAGATGAAATGCTGTCTGCGGGTTTGCCTTCGCCGTCTAATGCTAGGGCGCAATAACCTAAGTCTTCGATCCAAAAATCACGGTTGAATCGGGTTTTCAGGTCTTTTGCTTCTTCTTCCCAGCGATCGACTAAATCGATGCGTTTCTTGATGCGGGCAATCCCTGCCAGCCTGGTTTTGGCAGCGTAAACATAGGCTTGGACTTCGCAAAGGGCGATCGATCCTTCTGCCATTACGCCGTCGCGGTTGACGATGCAATCCCCTGAATCTTTCCAGCCTTGATTTGCTAAGCCGCGCTGGGATTTTTTGTAATAGCTAAGGTAGCCTGTTGCGGCACATTTGCGATCTATCCATTCCATCGCTGCCAAGGCATTTGGCCACAAAAGATCTAAAGTTTGGCTGTCGTAAGTCCAGGCATAATATTCAGCGTAAAGCATCAACCACAGCGGCGTTGCATCCACTGTTCCATAATAGGGAGTGTGGGGGATTTCCTGACAGCGAGCCATTTCTCCCATGCGAATTTCGTGCAATATTTTTCCCGGTTCTTCGTCGCGCCAATCATCGTCATTTTTGCCTTGATAGTGAGCTAAAGTTGTCAGGGTTTCTCGGGCTAAAGTTGGATCGAGAATTAAGATCTGAGAAGCAGCGATGATCGAGTCGCGGCCGAATAATGTTGAAAACCAGGGAACTCCGGCTGAAATTGCTTTGCCTTTACCAAAGGTTTGCCGCAGGGAATAAATGTCTTGTTCGGCACATTTGAGAAGTCGGTTAAAGGTGTTTTCCCCCGATTTGATTCGGGTAATTTCGCTCAGCCATTCTCGCTCTTCTAAAAGTTCTGCTGCTTTGGCTTGAGTTAAAGTTGCGGGAGTGCTGACTTGGGAGATGGATTTGCCGTCTATCAGCATTTTGAGCCGATATCCCAATTTGATTGTTTGGTGGGATTCTAGGGAGATGCCCCACACTGCTGTGTTTCCCTGAAGCATTGCTGGCGGTTGGCTGTAAAACTCGATGCGAGATTCCATCACCAAACCGTCTAAACCTTGGTAGGCAAGGGTTAAATTGTCTTGGAGGTGGCAGGATGGATATTGGGCGATCGCCGATCGATCGATCGGGTTTGTTTCTGATGCCGAAATTGGCAAATTTGGGTTTTCGGCTGCCTGATTTTCGTCGCTATTGGCGTTCTCGTTAGCGAGAAGGGCTGGTTTTTCGGCTGTAGAACCCTGGGATAATCCGTTGGTTTTTTCGAGTACCGGGCGCAGGATTGTGCCGCGCTTGGAGCGCCCGTAACCCCGGACTTCAAATAAGTCTAAGAAATCTGAGTTGAAGCTGAGACTGATTTCAAAGCTTACTGGTTTTGTGGTGAAGTTGGTGATTTCTATTTCTTCAAACAAACCGCCGTTGAGCACCATTTCTCGCTTGATGCCTATGGTTTCGGCGCGGATGCGATCGTCAATGCAGGGATTTGAACACAAAACTGTTTGCAGGTAGCCTTTTTCGGTATTGCTGCTGAGCAAAATTGGCGATCGCCCTTCGATTTGCAATTCTAGGCGGCTGAGGAAGCGCGTGTCGTGGCAAAACAATCCGAGGCTGGCCACGCTGTCGTCTTTTAAGCAGCCTGAGATGTTGCCGAGGGTGTCGGTAATCAGAAATAAATCGTCGTCTTTGAGGGTGAGTGTTGGTTGAGGTCGATCGGCGATCGCGCAAGGCCACTCAGTTATAGGTGCCTCGGCAGCGGCGACAAATATTTTTCCTTCTAGTTCATATGTATCAATCATTGTTACTAAAAGTGGCTTCCCATCTTTTCAAAAGTTTAACTTTCTAGATCTTTTGACTCTTGACTTTTGACATTACATTTAAATATGAACCGCCCTGATGTAATGCTTCACTCTTGGCATCATACCATTTTTTTCGCCTGCTGCCAACTAACAGTTAAATTAATCAAATAAATTTAATTTTTCTCCTAATCGCTTCAATTTTTGGGGCGATTAGGAGAAAATCAGCAGAATATCTACTCAACTAATATTGCTGTTTTCAATCAAATGAAATTCTGTATGGACACGCCACTGCCATGTACTTATTACTGCTGCTGAGAGTTTGATCCTGGCTTTACCACAACTAAAATCCCAATTAAACTCAGGTAAAAACCGGGCTTTTTAGTAAAAAACCCAGCTTTTTAAATGTTGTACGTAAATTTTGAATGACTAAAGCCGCCGTGCGTTTAACTTGTCCTCGCGCAGCTATCTGCTGTGCAGTTCTAATTCTGTCAAATGATGCGCATGACCGTTTTGGGAAAAGCGCTCTTTTAAAATTTGTCGGTAAACTGCTTCATAGCCATCGACCATTGTTTTAACGCTGAAGTGATCGACTGCGTGTTGGCGGCAAGCGCTGCGATCTAGTTGCCGGGAAGGTTCGATAGCAGCTATACATTCTGCCACGCTTTCGCACAGAAAACCTGTTTTTCCGTGAACAATTACTTCTGGAGTCGAGCCTAATTTCATGGCAATCACGGGCGTTCCCGTTACCATTGACTCAATCATAACTAACCCGAAAGGTTCGCGCCAAGTAATGGGAAATAATGTCGCTACTGCACCGCCCATCAGCACGCTTTTTTGAGCGTGGTTGGCTTCGCCTAAATATTCTATTTGTTCGCCGTCGATGTGCGGCTTGATTTCTTGCTCGAAATATTCGCGATCGACAACATCAACTTTGCCTGCCATCTTTAAATGCCAGCCGGAAGCCTTAGCAATTTGTATGGCTAAATGCGCCCCTTTTTCCGATGAAATTCGACCGAGAAAAGCTAAATAAGGAGGATTGTCCGGCTGCGGGTGAAATTCGTAGGTTCCCGGATCGATGCCGTTATAGACTGTGGCGACGCAGTTTAGATTTAATCTATCTTCTCGCTGAGAGTTGGAAATGCTTACATAGGGCTGAGTGCGGGCCAAGCTAAACATCTTCTCGTTGTCTGGGGTAAAAATGCCGTGGAGGGTGTGAACTGTGGGCGTTTTTACTAAGTGCGAGTAAGACAAAGCTGCGCAGCCTACGTGGGAGTGAATGATGTCGAATTCTCCGGCTTTTCCATATACTTTGCTCAGTTGCATCATATCGTAAATGCCGTATTCTTTAACAGTGGAATCTAGACGCAACGCTCTGGGGTGAACTGATTCTAAATTAGCCGAAGTAATTGAATCGCCGGAGGCAAATAAGGTGACTTCATGTCCCCTTCTGACTAATTCTTCAGTCAAGAGGCTGACCACCAGTTCAATTCCTCCGTAAGCTGGGGGCGGAACTCGCTCGAATAGGGGGGCAATTTGGGCAATTCTCATCACAAACCTTCTAGTTTTATCTACTGTAAAATTTGCTACGCGAGACAGGGTTGTTGCCGTAGGTAGTGTTGGCAATGTCTCTTCATTTTCGAGTTGTTGTCGCGTACAATTAAATTTAATAACAATTTACCAATTTAGTCTATGCTACCTGGGAGGGAGATTGTCAGGTCGGGCGATCGCCCTTTTGTCCTTCGCTTTTGAAAGCGCGCTAGCTACTACGGCACGGACAAGCTGAATTGACTTCTGCCGAAAGAGAGAATAACACGCAACGCCAGCTAGTTTTCCCAGTCGTGCCTTCCCTTCAAATCGAAAATTGTGTAAAATATTACAATCACAGGAGCTATGCGCGGGCGATCGAATCAACCTGGTTTTTCAATTATGAGCGATCGCGCACTCGCGAGAGATTTTTGTCAAAAAAAACCGATTAATTCGTGCAATAATAATAGAGGAAATTATAGCATTTCAAAAAAAAAATGCAACCCCAGGAAAGCTCCTAACCCTTATGTCATAAGTCATTCCCAAATCGACAATTTCAAATGGTATAACCTATGGCATACAGTAATTTCACAACCATAGCCAAAGTTAGAGAATCCTTTAATTTAACAGTAGAGGAACCCTTGGATTTGTTTGCGGATATCCCAGAATTGCCGGCAAGTTCCTATTTGCAAACAACCTTAAATGAAAATGTGTCTTTAGCCACTGCAATTAATACCGAAAAGGCTCGCGCCGAATTAATTATCGCACCTATTTTATTAGAAGTCAGGCGCCAATTTAATTTTCAAGTAGGTTTTTTCTCCGGCTCAGAATTCAATGTTGATGTAGCAGTCGGTTTAAATGGGTAAGCTGTCGCGCATTTAAATTACATATTCGGTACGGCGTCGGAGCAACGTACCACAAGAGTGTTTGATTGATTTTTCACACACAATTTAAATGTAGAACAGCTTAGTCCAATTTTCCCCGGTAGAGGAGTTTTGGGTTGACCCAAATTGCGACAAACGGGCGATCGCCATTCTTGAGTTCGATCGTGGGCCCAGCCGAAAAGACTGTCGCAAGATGCAGTAAAATTCATCTGTGAGATAGATACTGCGATCGGCTATAATCGAGGGTTAGAGAAAAGAACACCGATCGCGCGAAAATATGGTTGCCATCCAGAGAAATCTCAACATTGCCACCCTAGAAGCAGAATACAGTCAAAAAACACCGCGAGAAATTATCAAATTTGCCCTAGACAATTTTGACAATATCTCAATTTCTTTCAGCGGTGCCGAAGATGTAGTTCTGATTGATATGGCATCAAAAATTACGAAAAACTTCCGCGTTTTTACGCTAGACACCGGACGATTGCACTCAGAAACCTATCAGTTTTTGGATCAAGTCAGAAAACATTACGGCATTAAACTAGAAGTAATGTTTCCCGATGCAGCAGAAGTACAAGCCCTAGTAGAAGAAAAGGGATTGTTTAGTTTTTATCAAGACGGTCACAAAGAATGCTGTGGTGTGCGAAAAGTCAAGCCGCTTCGCCGCAAACTGAATACTCTCGATGCTTGGATTACCGGTCAGCGCAAAGACCAAAGTCCCAGTACCCGCAACGGTATTCCGGTGATTGAAGTTGACGGTGGATTCTCAACTCCGGATCATGAGTTAATTAAATTTAACCCCTTGGCAAACTGGTCTTCGGCAGAGGTTTGGGATTACATTCGCGCTTTGGATGTGCCTTACAACAAGCTGCATGAACGCGGTTTTGTCAGCATTGGTTGCGAACCTTGTACGAAACCAGTATTGCCAAACCAACACGAACGCGAAGGTCGTTGGTGGTGGGAAGAATCGACAATGAAAGAGTGCGGTTTGCACGCTGGTAATGCACAAAAATAGTAAATGAATTCGTAGGTGTGCAGCGCGCACATTGCCAAAGAATTCGCATACAAAGTGTAGCTAAATGTAGGATGCGTCAGGGGGAGAATTATTGGTTTTTTGTCAAATTATTCAGCCCTGACGCACCCAACAATAACTATTGTATAAGGTGCGTCGCTGTGAGATTGTCGATGTTTGTTTAGGGATTGTCGATAGCGACGCACCCTACGGATTCCTTCTTCCTTCTTCCTTCTTCCTTCTTCCTTCTTCCTTCTTCCTTCTTCCTTCTTCCTTCTTCCTTCTTCCTTCTTCCTTCTTCCTTCTTCCTTCTTCCTTCTTCCTTCTTC
>NZ_JAUBVR010000190.1:0-1309 GCF_036705955.1 Microcoleus sp. A6-C6
CTTCTAACAATGGTGAATTTATCTTAAAATATACTCATCACTGATGAACAGTGTTCAATAAGATGCGTTCCCCCTGGTTGAGACAGTAGCACCAGAAATTAGCAGTTTTTTTTTAACTCAGCAGGAGGAACTGCTTCGGGGAGAAAAAGAACCATAAAGACTTGCGTAGGAGAAATAACTCTATCGAGTAAGCAAGCCCAAAAGCTGGGAGTAAATAAGGGGAGTCGTTTGAGTCCTTACCTGGAAAAATGTTGTTTATTATTAGTGGGAAATGAATCATTTGCCAATGCTGAGAAAGACTTAAAAATGTTAACAGGAATTTATGTGCCTCACAGTACACAACATCGGCTATTAGAGCGTTATAAATTTCCTGAAGCTGAAGCGGTAGTGCCCTGAAGGAAAGGATCGGATAACAAAACCGGATTCAAATTAAAACAGGCATCTAAAGTTGTAAATTAGCATTATAATGATGCACAAAGCGCCAAATAGCAGCAATATGATTTTCTAATTTTTTAGAGAAGGCTAAGCTTTTTCTTACCAGTCGAGATACTCGTTGTCGAATAGTACAGTTGAAGCGCTCGATATAGCTAGTAAAACCACTATCTTTATCTACACGGCGCGATGACGCTTACTGGGCAATACAGAATCATAAGCACTCCAATGATCGGTATAAATTACTGCACATTGACGGTATACTGGTGGCCTTGAATTCCATAAAGCTTGAGCCGATACTGCGCTACGATCTCCAATATGTACACCAACAATTTCCCTAGTCTGTGCATCCAATGCCAGCCAGACCCACTGCTGATTTCCTTTACTATCAACGAATGACCATAACTCATCCATCTGAACACTCAAGCGCTTTTTTTCCTTGGGAGTCACCTCCACTTGCTTCTTAACAGTCGCCGCTTGGCTATTAACGTATCGCTGCACTGTATCTTCTGACACTTGTAGTACCCGAGCAATTCCCGCCTGAGAAATACGTTCAAGTAGCATCCGTGACATTAATTCCTTTTGTTCTTTTGTAATAGGTTTCCATCCCGGATTTAAAACAAATTGACGACCACATTCTCGGCATTTATAATTTTGTTTGTGCTGCCTAGTCTTACCGTTCCGACTAACTTCTTTTGAGCCACAATTAGGGCAAGAATTAATTTCTAATGTCATATCACTCTATGGCAAACACTTCTCTAATTATAGCTTGCTCCGATCCTTTCCTTCAGGGCACTACCGCTGAAGCTACCGAGCAAGTAAAAGCATTGAGTATAGACGGAGGAAACGTCAGACTGAGAACGGCATTAGGAGAAGA
>NZ_JAUBVR010000010.1:0-114807 GCF_036705955.1 Microcoleus sp. A6-C6
AAAATCCAGAAGCTTTGTAGACGCTGGTTTTTATGAATTGCATATTTAGCCTTTCATACCGTAAATCAGCAACGCCCGCAATCCAAAACAACAAGACTGGCGAAATTTGAGTATAATAATATGCTGCCAATACCACGGCAAGCAAACTAGAAATTAGGATTGCTCCTCCTGCAAATCCAAGTCCAGAAGTATCAGCCAGGAAATCGCCCAAGGAAGTACCCAAAGTATTTGAAATTAGAATTGCAGTCCAATAAAGCATCTCAATTTTAGGTGTTTTGACGTTTTTGACAGATAGAGATCCAACACTGAATTGCCAAAACGCAAAAATAGCAAAAAGAAGAGTAATTAAAATCGCAGATCCCGCAGTGTAGCCAAGCCCTAAAGTACGATTCATGTAATCTGACATCGTTGTACCAGCCGTGCTGGTTGAAAGGATGACAGTCCAATAAAGCAAAGGGTTATAGCTTTTCGAGGTCAATTGAGTGACAAGAGAAATTAAAAATACTCCAATTAATATCAGAGAACTAACTGCATAGCCCACATTGATCGTCATCGACAAAAGGTCTCCTGCCGTTTCTCCCAGAGTGGTTGCACATATTTTCATTATCCAGAAAAACGCGGTGATTTGTGGAAGTTTGCTCATTTTTGCGATCGGGTTATGGTACTTTGGCGACTTCACTCTAGATGATCAATGTCAAGAACTCGGAAAGATTGATTGCATTTGTGTTTACCAGGGATAATGTGGCAATTGCACCGTGAAACAACTGCCCACGCCTAGCTGACTTGTAACAGTAAAGGTAATCTGATGATTTGATAGTTAATCAGTCTTGTTGGTCGATCGCCATTGGGGCTAGTTTCTTCTGCTTAAAGCTTAAGTAAATAACCAGACTCATGATTATAGAAAGAAAAAGCATACTTGTTCCCACCGTACCAAAACCAAAACAACCATTTGTAGTAGGTTGTGACAATAAATCGCCAGTAGATGCTCCCAGTGGACGAGTCAAGATGTAGGCTATCCAAAATGCCAAGACAGCATTCATTCTGAAGTAATAATAACCAGTGGCTACTATCGCAATTAAAACGCCGAATACTAGCGCTGATTGTGCATAACCCAGCTTCAAAGCCTCTGCTATAAAGTCTCCTGTTGCGGTACCCAAAGCAAATGTAAATAAGATAGCAGCCCAATAAAATAGCTCTCTTTTGGCTGTGTTGATGGAGTGCATAGCTAATGTTTTTTCGTTTGAATACCACAGCAAAAAAACGGCAGACAATACAACAGTGAAAACTATATTAATTGTCGTCAAGCTAACTCCCAGCTCATCTACCAATCTATCGGTAATTAGTGTGCCAGTGATGCTCATCAAAACGACTACAATCCAGTAACTCACTGGGACATACCGTTTAAGCCTAAACTGATTCAAAAGCGCAATCAGTAACACAGCGCTCATAACATAGGATGTAACGCTTAAACCAAGATTCAGGTTTACCGACAGATAATCAGCCAGAGTTTCACCTACTGTGGTTGCCAGAACCTTAATAATCCAGAAGGAACCTGTAACCTCTGGAACCCTGTTTAGTATCTTCTTCATAAGATTTCTCTTTTGGGTTTGTTGAGTGTTCTAAATCTGGGATATTTCCCCAAGTAAGGGCAGGCATTCATAGCACTGCCCCTACTCTATTTGTTGCCTCAAGAAAGCGAATTATTTCGGAATTTACTTCTTGGCATCATCATTAGTTTCCCCATCGCCATCACCACCGGCCGCCTCGGAACTTTGAATGCTGCTGCGGGGATAAACACTCTCATTACTCTCATTTTTGACGTTGGTTGTGTTGAGAATTTTACCGTTACCGGCATCTACATTTACTTCCTGCTGACCGATCGCAACTGAGTACACAACATTGCCATCTTCGTTTTCTAATTTGACGCGACTTGCTGTGCCACCTTTCGCTGCTTCCGCCGCCGCTTTTGCTTGTTGTGGTGTAATTTTAGCTAGAGATTGCAGGCGACTTGATTCTTGCTTTTCTTGGGCCTCGTCGTTAGTTTCGCCGTCGCCATCACTGGCTTCTGCTTTGGGATTGCTGCTATTCTGAGGCATGGCGGCAACGTGAGATTTTGCTGGCGAAGCGTACACAGTTCGGACTAATCCACTGACTGCTAAAGTACCTACCAAAGCTGCTGCTAAAGCGATTTTTGTTGAGGTTTTCATGGTGTAAAACTTTTTCAATTTAGGTTTGTAGTTTCACTGTAGAGCGCAAAAGTCAAGAACTTAGCAAGATTTGTTTTAGTTGGAAATTTTTTGAGTGATTTTTCGTTTTCTTCTTCACCGGATAGCAAATCGTTACCTATTGTGCGATCGAGTGGATCGTGCCACATTCTGCCGTCTAAATTATTCATGAATGGTGGAACCACATCCTTTCCCTGCGGGCCAAGCATCTTGTCTTTGCTGGCATTACCCGCAGCTAACGAGTTTTCATTAACCTCGCCGTTGCTTAAGTTGTCAACAAGAGTGATTTTAGTTGAAGTTTTCACCGTTAAATCCCTTCAATGTGAGTTGGCGATTTCACTCTACAGGGCAAATGTCAAGAACTTGGCAAGATTATCTGTCTGAAAGTTAAGAGATTTCATCCTGATTTCATTTTTGGGTGTCAACCTAAGTTAAATGGCGATTTAACCTAGGTTGAGGTGCTGTCGCGGTGAGGAGTGCGATCGCACTTAAGATAGTAAGCATCAAGCGTGCAAGCTTTCGCAGCCACAGACCAAAATACCATCAACTGCGAAAATATCTCTCGATTAATAGTCGTCTCTGCTGATGTCCGAGGGCAAGATTTTTGTTTTTTAATTACTGATATTCGCCCAGCATTGTTTCAACAGTTATACTGGCTAAGTTATGAATAAGTTTTGATAAATTTCCTTGACTCGCTGTCTCAAAGTGCCATAATTTACCAATCATTGTTCTCAAAAAGTCAAGCACATGAAAACGCTCAAGTCAAGTTTAATTATTCTAGCCAGTGGCGGATTGCTATTTTTGGGAGCTTGCGGTGGCGACAAAACAAGCGATACAAATACTACTCCACCACCACCTCCTGCTGCCTCTCAACCTGCGTCTTCCGCTTCCGCCACGACTTCGGCGGCGACAGGAGCTAAAGGGGGTCAAGTTGTCAATTCTGGTGCTTACCATTTAGAGTTTGTACCTGAAAAAGAATCTACCGGAACTCACTTAGATTTGTATCTGCAAAAAGGCGAGAAAAAGGAACCAGTTGCTGACGCGAAAGTGACGGCTCAAGTGCAGTTGCCAAATGGAAAGCAACAAACTCTAGCGCTCAAATACGATCCAGAGGGCAAACATTACGCTGTTGTGTTTCCCGGCAAAGAACCCGGTCAGTATCCTGTGAAGGTGAATGCAGATATTAAGGGAGAAAAAGTAGACGGTCGTTTTACATTCACTCAGTAGTTTGACAGTCCTGGACGCACGGGTGGCTACAAACCGGGTTTTTTGCCTAATTTTTTGGCTGCAACGAAAGATTTTCGTACAAAAACCCGGTTTCTTTGGTATAAATGCGTAAATCCTGTTAAGTTATAATTGAATGATTCACTTTTAAGTAGCTAAAATTTCATCTTAATTTCATTCCTGAGACCCAAGCTAATAAATAAGAACAACAATTAGTTAAGTTTTCAGGGAACACAGCTATGAAAAAGTTAATTTACGCTACCGCCTTTACCGTCATCCTTGCATATAATGCCCCTGCTACTATTGCGGGAGGAGCAATGCAAAATGCTAATATTCCTCACCTTGTTGGTAGCGCTGCAACTCCTAATAAAGCTCGCTTTCAAGGTGCTACCCATCATTTTGAGGTTCACGTTCAGGGAAGAGCTCTTTCGGAAATTGCGATCGCCCTTCCAGACAATCTGAGCATCAGGGGAGGGATTGAGGTAAAAAATCAATCCAATCAGAAAATCAAGACTCAAGTTTCTGTCAACAACCAAAAAGCCACCGTAGTTTTTGCTCAACCAGTCGCTCCTGATACCACCATCTCAATTGATATGCGAGGTATTCATACTCCCGGTTACAGTCGCAATTGGGGGTATGCAATTTCTGGTAAAATGGTAGGAATAAACGCAGAAATTCCCCTCGGTAGAGTTGGGATTCAAACTTACTAATAGTAATAAAATTATGGAAAGATTCTGTGTTCTACTCTCATTTTGAAAAAGTCAAAATTCGCGTTTATTGTGGCACAAGCGTTCAGCCCGTTGGGCTACCTGCGGTTGAAAATCTGAAATTCAAACTGCTTCCTGCATTGCCAATAACCTTCTAGTTTCAGACTTCTGCTGCCTGATTGGTAGCGAAATTACAAACTCAGTACCTTCTCCAACTCTCGAAAGGCACTCCAAGCAGCCGCAGTGCTTTTCTCGAACAATTTCGCAGCTAATTGATAACCCTAAACCCGTTCCTTTACCGGCGGGTTTCGTGGTGAAAAAGTGATTAAATATTTTAGCCTTGACTTCTTCAGTCATTCCAGGGCCGTTGTCGGAAATGCGGATGATTGCCCGATCGCCCTCCGCGACTTCCGTGCTAATCTGAATTGTAGGACAGCTTCTCTGACCATTCAAAACAGCCGCATTAGAACAGTCTCGCAAAACATCAATCGCATTGCTGATAATATTCATAAACACCTGATTTAATTGCCCTGCATAACATTCTACCAGCGGCAAATCCCCGTAATTTTTAATCAATTCGATACCCGGAAGTTTGCCGTTCGCTTTCAGTCGGTGCTGGAGAATTAACAGAGTGCTGTCGATTCCTTCGTGAATCGAAGCCAAACTCATGCCATCTTTATCGAAACGGGAAAAATTACGCATAGACGAAACAATCACGCAAATTCTGTCAGTTCCTACCTTCATTGAAGAAAGCAGTTTGGGCAAATCTTCCCTGAGAAAATCTAGTTCTACTGTCTCAATTTCCTTCTGAATTTCTTCTACCGGATTGGGATAATATTTGCCGTATAAGTTGACCAGACGTAACAAATCTTCAACATAATTGCGGGCGTAGGCGATGTTCGCATCAATAAAGTTGATGGGATTGTTAATTTCGTGGGCAATTCCTGCTGTCAGTTCACCCAAAGCTGATAATTTTTCGGTATGTACTAATTGAGCTTGGCTTTCCTGAAGTTTTTGCAAAGCTCGCTCTAGTTCTCCGGCTTTTATTCTCAAGTCTGCTTCAGATTGTTGCAGCGCTTTTTTAGCTTTTTTCCGCTCTTGAACTTCTTTAATTAAATAATTATTTGCTTGGGAAAGTTTGCCAGTTCTTGCTTGCACTCGCTGTTCCAATAATTCGGCTAGTTCAGCCAGTGCTGTCTCGGCTTTCCGGCGTTCTGCAATCTCATTTTCTAATGCTAAATTAGCGGCTTCTAGCCTTGCTGGGCTGGGAAGTGCCAGTGCAAAAGGCATCAATGTTAATAGCAACAAAACTGAACTACCAGCGACGAAAACTGTAATCGCTTTCATGAATTGTGAGACTAAAGACTCAGGAAACCATAGATACCATGTTTCGATTACGTGAATTGTGCCGCAGGTGACGAAGAATGCTCCGAATACCAGAAACATCCACTGAAACGGGATATCTCGCCCTTTGTAAAGCGAGTAAACCAGCATTGTGGGAATTGCATAATAGGCAATTACGATCAGAACTTGCAGCCATTCCCAATTAAGCATTCCAGAGTTTGCTGAAACCGTAGCAATTGCTAAGTCAATCATAAACAATCCTTAGTTAATTTGAATTGGGTTTAAATCTCACTAATTTTAAGTTGCTAGATAGATGCACCCTGTTGTTTGCACTTAATTTCCTATTTCGTTACTGCTGTTTTTTGATTTGAATGGAAAAAAGACTCGACCGCCCAAACTTTGAAAATAAATCCCGCCAACGGTCATTAAGAACGCGAAATAAGCAAAGCCCTGCACCAAATAAAGCTTGTCAGTGTAGCCAAACATCGCGCTCAGCAACAAACCGGGAAACTTTTCTTCGGGAAGCACTTTAGAGGTATTCCAAACCATCGGGCCGAGAATGCAAGAGTGTACTTTGGCAAATCTTTCGTAATAGAAACACATCCCTGCTGACTCGCGATTTGCTTGCGATAAAATATTCACCGCGCTGTCAAATAATCCTAAAGTAGATACCACTAAACCCGCTACAATGAAGAGCAATAAAATGCCCATATACTTAAAAAACAAGCGGATATTAATTTTCACTCCCCATTTAAACAGCAGCACGCCAACTCCGGCGGCTGAAAGTATTCCTCCCAAAGCGCCGATGGCTGGAAGAATGCCTTGTTGAAACTTAGCGACGACAAACAAAACGGTTTCAAATCCTTCGCGCAAAACGGCAATTAAAACTAAACTAAATACGCCCCAACCGGCATGAGAGTTTTGCGTTAAGGCAGCACTTACTGCGCCTTCAACTTCGGCTTTCATAAATCGCGCTTGCTTGGTCATCCAGAGCAGCATCCAGCTCAGCATTGCTATTGCTAAAACTCCAAAACTTGCCTCTAGCAGAGATTCCATAATTGGTGCAAAGGGCTGATTGGATGCGGACAAAATTTGAATAGTCCAGCCGAACAGTACACCTATCAAAGCGCTGGCAATAAGTCCGACGGCGACACCGCCGAAAACCCAAGGATTTAAATAACTTTGTCCCGATTTTTTGAGGCAAGCTAGAACGATTCCGACAACTAATGCTGCTTCCACTCCTTCGCGGAGAGTAATTACAAATGTGGGCAATGCTTCGCTAAAATTCATCTTTTTAGTTAAGGTAATATGTGGAGGTAATTGGTATATTTTTATCCAATTACCGTTGGCGGTTTGAGTTAATTATTCAAAACTTACGCATCAAAGCAAAGAAACCGGGTTTTTTGACTCTTATTGAAGGTTTTGGGCAAATATTTGGGTTGAAAAACCCGGTTTCTAGCTACCCGTGCGTCGAGGACTATCTTTTAGGATGCGGGTTTGAGAACTTTTTGGCTGTCGTTTTCGATCGTCTTAATTAGCAAGGCGACTTGTTCGGTGGTTTTTATCGGGGCTGGCGGCGCGATCGCAGTTGGCCAATTTGCCTTAAGTTCAGTCATGTTGGCAACAATTGCTTTGTCGATATCCGGGTTAGTTTTAGCCACTTGAGCGGCAATATTTTGGTACAGCATTTCCGCGTACATGACGAAACCCCGCGAATCTTGGTATTCAATAACTGCGGAAATTTTGCCGTTAGCAACTGCCGCTCCGTATTCGGAATTAGCTGTATCTAGCAAGCCGTTAATCACTTGCAATACGAATTTCGGATCTTGGCGCTGCGCTTCGGGAAGGGCGGCAATTGCTCCATCTACAGCTTGCATTGATGTATTAAATTCTGCATTTACTTGAGCCGGATCTTTTGCACCCGCTTTAATTAAATCCTGCAATTTAATTAAAGTTGTCTTAAATTCGGGAACTTTTCGCTCGTTTAGCTGGTCTTCTACGTCGGCATAAATTTCTTCTACCGGGTGACCGATGTGCGGTTCGGCTTGGTCTGGTTTGCCTGCATCCAAGAGTTCTTTGGCTACAAAAAGATGCCCTTTCATCAAGCCGAGTTTAGTCATGTAGTCTACATCTTTGGCTTCCCCTGTGAGGACGACATCTTCAATAGTCACCATGTCTTTAATTTGGTCGAATTGGGCTTGATTGATGACATTTTTTGAGACCAATTCTTCTGTTTTTCCGTAGGGGCGGCTGGCTTGAATTTTGTTAGAAAGTGCCGGGATTCCTAACTTGGCTTCGAGTTTATCTAACTCCGAAAGAATGGCGGTATTAATGTTAATTCCGCCTTTGCCGCTGTGATTCATGCTGTGGCCGCTTGTTGCTGCGGGACTAGCAGTGGCGGTGGGTGAGGCGGTGCTGCCGGTGTTGCTGGCGGTGGGGGTGGAAACGCAACCAGTCAAAGCAACGAGGATTGCTGTAGCGGCGGCTGTGGGTAATTGGCGAAAGGATGGTAACATGGCAGTTGATGATTTTTTGGTTAGGTGCAGTAGGACTCGCCTGTTATCAAGAAAGTTTCTTAATTATTTGCGAGTTAATGATTCTACCTATTTATGATAAATTTGGGTAGATAATTTAAGATTTTCTTAACTTAAATAGACGCAGATCGATCGCGATTTGGGTTAAGCGATGACTTCAAATAAACCCATGCAGCCTGCTTCGGCGATCGCATCTTGATGGGGATGAAACATATATTTTCCGCCGTAGCCGTAGCTAAATTCTAAAATATGTCGTTCAGCTACTCCCATTGTAATGACATCTGTTTTCTCGCTGGGAGTTAAAGTCATTCCCGTACGATATACGTCAAAAAAATTGGCGTGCAGGTGAAAAGTCACTGCCGATTCATACTCAATCATGTTCATTACATACAGCCGGATAAGCTGATTTTTGTAAATTTGAATCGGGTTGTTCATGTAATAATTTGGCATCCCGTTAAAAGCGTAAAGTTCATTTTTTTCGTCATCGTTTACGTCGTATCCTCCCATGATTAACAGGATTTCGTCTGCCGGAGGGCGGGGTTTTGGCGGATCGATAATGAACATTCCATAAAGTCCTTTACCGATGTGGCGCGTTACGGGTGCAACGTGACAGTGATATAGATGCAGCCCGTAGGGAAGTGCGTCAAATTCATATATAAATGCAGCGCCGTTTCTGATCGGTTTAACGCCATCCATTTCTGTAGGATGAACGCCGTGAAAGTGCAGTGAGTGAGAATGTCCCGCTTTGTTAGAAAAAATGACGCGGATGCGATCGCCCTCAGTTGCTCTCAATGTCGGCCCCGGCACGCGATTGTTCACATTCCAGGTGTTGAAACTAACGGCGCTGTTAAGCTGGACGATCGATGTGTTAGCTTCCATGCGAAATTCCCGCACCGTGCGCCCGTTTTCCCGCGTCACCGTGCCGTAATCGAAATCCCGCGCAATTTGCATCGGGTTGATCGTGCTAGCTGCGACTGGATCGGCAGCCATTGGTGGTATTCTCGCCGCAGCCGATCGCCTTTGGGTAAAATTTTGCAGTGCGATCGCTGCGCCCGCTACCCCAGCACCACCTATTCCTAGCTGTAGGAGTTGGCGGCGAGTCCAGTGCCCCGGCTTTTTCATCGCGGAGCGATCGGATAAGTCTGCCATACTTCTTGATAATAATTGTCAAAATTTGGGCTGCATTCGAGTATAAGACATTTCCAGCTTATTGTCAATTTTTGTCAATTGTTATTTTTTTATGCGAACTCAAGAGATTTCATACTGATTTCATTTAAGTGTGTCAACTTATATATTGGGGGTTGGCGCTGGCGGCAGCTAACAATGTATACAGATTGACTGCTGTAAATTAATCTTATGAGAATTTTGCTAGTTGAAGACGAGCCAGATTTAGGAAAAGCGATCGATCGCACTTTGAAGCAAGAAAAATACATAGTTGACTGGGCCCAGGACGGAAATGAAGCTTGGGAATATCTAGACAGTCAGTGGACACAATACACCCTAGCCATTTTTGACTGGTTGCTTCCGGGATTGTCGGGAATAGAACTACTGCGAAGATTGCGCGCAAAACATAGTTTTTTGCCAGTTTTGATGCTGACAGCCAAAGACAGGATGGAAGATAAAGTCGCGGGATTGGATGCGGGGGCTGACGATTATTTGGTCAAGCCTTTCGGGATGGCGGAACTGTTAGCAAGGTTGCGCGCATTACAAAGGCGATCGCCCCAAATACAGCCTCAACAGCTACAAATTGGAAATCTCGCCTTAGATTGCGGGAATCGCACGGCTTGTCATCTGAATCAAAACGGCACAAACCAGACAATTTCGCTGACTAACAAAGAATTTCAACTGCTAGAATATTTCATGAAACATCCGAACCAAATTGTCACAACCGACCAAATTCGGAATCAGATATGGGAAGCCAGCGCAGATACCTTTAGCAATGTAGTAGCCGCTCAAGTGCGCTTGCTGCGGCGCAAACTCGAATCAGTTGGCTGCGCGAATTTAATTGAAACTGTCCACGGTGTTGGATATCGGATGAGAAATTGAAAGAAACCCGGAGGGCGGACACGAGTACCGCCCCTAAAGAAACAGAAACTCTGCGTTGTATGCGGTTCACAAAAAAACATCAGGCTCAACTACCAATTACCAATTCTCAATGCCCAATTCTCAATTCTCAATGCCCAATGCCCAATGCTCAATGCCCAATGCCCAATGCCAAATTATGAAATGTGAATCAAAACAAACTATTTAATCGAACTCGATCGCAATTAGCCATTTCCTATGCCGCAGTAATGGGTTTGATTTTAAGCTTGTTGGGATTTGGCGTGTATAAGGCAATCGCCCACGCGCACTGGATCGCCATAGATCGCGAACTAGAATCGGTAGCGGGGACACTCCACGACAGCCTCGAAATCAAGCTACAGCAGCCAGGACGCTTGGAACCAATCGTCAATGAACTTTTGCCAAACCTCCGCGTAATTGGAGTTAACGGCCTTAAAGAAAAGTTGCCCCATCGCCATATTTTAAGCGCGATTAACCAAAGCTATTACTATATCCGTTTATTTGATAATTCAAAAAAATTGATTGCAACAGCAGGCGCTTATCCCGAAGCATTGCCGCCGACATTTAACTCGCAACACTGGCAAACGATCGCTGACAGCCAAGGCAATATTTATCACCAAATTTCTGTATCGCTGCACACTAGAACACAGCAAGATTGGGGATATTTTCAAGTAGGGCGAAGTTTGCAAGATTTCAATAGTTATCTAAGTACAGTGAGATTAATTTTAAAATTGGGATTGCCGACAGCGTTAATTTTGGTAGGCTTTTCTAGTTGGTGGCTGGCTGGATTGGCAATGAAACCGATTTATTCTTCCTACCGACAAATCCAACAGTTTACGGCGGATGCTGCCCACGAATTACGAACACCTTTAGCGGCTTCTCAAGCAACTGTAGAATCAGCGCTGTTGATGCCAGTATTGGATGAGAAAGAAGCGCGGGAAGTTTTGCAAACTGTCGATCGCCAAAACCGACGATTGACTCAGTTAGTGGCTGATTTGTTGCTGTTGGCGCGGATGGACTCTCAAGCGATCGCCGATCGCCCTCAGCTTTGTTGTTTGAATGACTTGGTTAGCGATTTAGTCGAGGAATTGGCGGCTTTGGCGATCGCCTCCGAGGTAGCGCTAACATCCGAAATGCGCGTACAGCAGCAGTTGAATGTTGTCGGAGATGCCGATCGACTTTACCGTCTGGTTACTAATTTAATTGTCAATGCCATTCAATACACTCCGGCTGGCGGAAAAGTCACAGTTATCTTAGATTCCAGTCACCAAGAGGCGATCATTCAGGTTCAAGATACCGGGATTGGGATAGCGGCGGCAGATTTAGCGCGCATATTCGATCGATTTTACCGAGTTAATAGCGATCGATCGCGCCATACCGGCGGATCGGGACTCGGATTGGCGATCGCCCAAACCATCGCCCGCGCCCACCGCGGCAGCCTCAGCGCCCGCAGCGAATTGGGTTTCGGCAGCACCTTTGTCCTGCGGTTGCCTTTGTAAGGTACTATGTGAGGGAAACCGAATCATCTTTTTAGGGTAATCCCTTTTGCAGAAGATAGCGCGATCGCCGAAAATTATTAAGTAGTCAGTAATCAGTTGACAGTTGACAGTTGACAGTTGATAGTTGTTGGATATAACAACGAATAACCACTAACTAATAACTAATAACTAATAACTACTGACTACTGATTCCTAAAAACTACCACACAGAAAAACTATGACAGTTTTAGAACAGGGAACAATCTCCATCCATACCGAGAATATTTTCCCGATTATCAAGAAGTCGCTATACACCGACCACGAAGTCTTCTTGCGGGAACTAATTTCTAACGCCGTCGATGCCATAGCCAAACTCAAAATGGTTTCCCGTTCCGGCGAATACAGCGACGACATTGGCGAACCACAAATCAACATTGTCATTGATACTGAAAACAAAACCCTCTCGATTACCGATAACGGCATCGGCATGACCGCCGACGAGGTAAAAAAATACATCAACCAAGTCGCTTTCTCCAGCGCCGAAGAATTTATTCAAAAATACCAAGGCAGCGGCGACGACGCAATTATCGGTCACTTTGGTCTCGGTTTCTACTCATCTTTCATGGTAGCAAAGCAAGTAGACATTGATACTCTTTCCTACAAAGAAGGCTCCCAAGCAGTACACTGGTCTTGCGACGGTTCTCCCGCTTTTGAACTATCAGAATCTGCCCGCACAGAACGCGGTACTACCATTACTCTGACACTCCAAGATGAAGAACAAGAGTATGTAGATGCCACCCGCATCAAGCAGTTAATCAAAACCTACTGCGATTTCATGCCGGTTCCCATCAAATTTGAGGGAGAGGCACTCAACAAGGACAAAGCAATCTGGCGGGAATCAGCCAGCAATTTACAAAAAGAAGATTACTTAGAACTGTACCGCTACCTTTACCCATACCAAGATGAGCCGCTGCTTTGGGTACACCTGAATACAGATTATCCTTTCATTGTCAACGGAATTCTTTTCTTTCCGAAACTGCGGCCGGATGTCGATGTCACCCAAGGCAATATTAAGCTATTTTCCAACCAGGTTTTTGTCAGCGATCACTGCGAAGAAATTATCCCGAAATTTTTGATGCCGCTGCGGGGAGTCATTGACAGTACCGATATTCCGCTGAACGTTTCTCGCAGTTCTTTGCAAAGCAATCGCACAGTGCGAAGAATCGCTGACTATATTGCGAAAAAAGTGGGCGATCGCCTGAAGGAACTTTACCGCGATGACCGCAACGAGTACATCCGTTGCTGGCAAGATATCGGCACTTTTGTCAAGTTTGGAGCCCTCAACGATGACAAGTTTAAAAAGCAAGTCGAAGATATCTTAATCTACCGCAGCACCTACGAGCCGACAGTAGAAAAGCCAGAAACTACCACCCCAGAAGTGCAGGTGCAAACTGAGGACGGAGATTTGTGGCAAGATGTAACTCCGAAATCGGACAGTTCTTCGACGCAGCCTTACACGACGCTGAAAGAGTATTTGGAACGCAATCAAACACGTCACGAAAATCGCGTGTTTTACTGCACAGAACCTGCGTCTCAAGCAACTTACGTCGCACTGCACAAAAGTCAAGGTTTAGAAGTGCTGTTTATGGATTCTTTCATTGACACGCACTTTGTGAGTTTCTTAGAAAGAGAACATTCAGATGTCAAATTCTCGCGGGTTGATTCTGACATTGACGACACGCTAATTGACAAAGAAAAAGAAGCGGAAATTGTCGATCCGACAACTAACAAAACTCGTAGTGAACAAGTTAAAGAAATGTTCCAAAAGGCTCTCAATAAGCCGAAAGTGAACATTCGCACTGAAGCTTTGAAGTCTGACTCTACTGAGGGTGCGCCACCTGCGATCGTCCTTTTACCGGAAGCTTTGCGCCGGATGCGCGATATGACGGCGCTTTTACAGCAGCAAGCGGCCGAATTCCCCGATGAACACGTTTTGCTGGTGAATACGTCTCACCCGCTGATTCAAAATCTGGCAAGTTTGAGCCAGGGTGCGATTATTCAAGACGGTGGCGAGTCTCCGTCGGCGCAGTTGGCGAGTATGATTTGTCACCACGTTTATGACTTGGCTTTGATGGCCCAGAAGGGTTTCGATGCTGAAGGGATGCAGGAGTTTGTCGAGCGATCGAATCAAGTGTTGACAAAATTGACTGAACGTGCAATGTAATCTTGCAAGTGGGCGCGCATTGCGCGCCTTGTCATTGCTATATAATGAGAGGCTGCATCAAAAAACGGTAATCTGGAGGGCAATATGTCACGGAAATGTCAGCTAACGGGCAAGAAGGCGAATAACGGTTTTGCGGTTTCTCACTCGCACCACCGCACTCACAAGTTGCAAGAAGCAAATTTGCAGTGGAAGCGCATTTGGTGGCCGCAGGAGAAGCGCTGGGTAAAATTACATCTTTCTACGAAGGCGATTAAAACCTTGGAACACAAGGGTTTAGAAGTAATGGCGAAGAAAGCTGGTATTAACCTTTTCAAGCTGTAAAAAACTTTGTTAATTGAGAAAAGGGCGATCGTGTAAATTAAAAGTGCGATCGCCCTTACTTTTAGAGAAAAACATAGATTATCGCCCAATACGGTTCAAAAGATCGGGCGGTTGAAACCGCTTCTATACAGACCAAACCCGAGCTCAGAGGGGTTAAAGACCAATTGGTTGAAATTACCTTATTTTCTTCAGTCCGCGGAGGCGGACTTGGTTTTTGTAGGCGCGGTTTCAACCGTACGTCCTATCCGTATTGAGATTAGATCCATTTTCTGCATTGTAGTAAATAAGTAGTCATCTTGCCTTTGCCTTTAACTTCGATCGCACCGCGACTTTCAAAAACATACTTGTCCTGCAATTGCTGATAAGTTGTCGCTGTGACGTGAATGCTTCCCGGCAAGCCGTGAGATTCCATGCGGGAAGCCGTGTTAACGGTGTCTCCCCACAAATCGTAAATAAATTTTTTAATGCCGATGACTCCGGCGACAACCGGGCCAGTGTTGATGCCGATTCTGATACTAAGATGTTGATTTTGAGTCTTGCTGAAGTCAATAATTGCCTCCTGCATATCGATCGCCATTTCTGCGATCGCCTCTGCGTGATCCGGGCGAGGAATTGGCAGCCCTCCAACAACCATATAAGCATCGCCAATCGTCTTAATTTTTTCCAAACCGTGCCTTTCTGCTAGGTTGTCAAATGTCGAAAAGATGTCATTCAGCAAGGCAACTAATTCTGTTGGAGAAACTCGCGCACTCAATTGAGTAAAACCTACGATATCCGCAAATAAGACAGTAACATCAGCAAAAGTATCTGCGATCGTACTATCTCCCTGCTTCAACCGATTGGCTATTTCTTCAGGCAAAATATTTAACAACAACCGTTCTGATTGTTCCTGTTGAACTCGCAGTGCACTTAAAGTATCATTGAGAGCATTAGTTCGTTCTTCAACTCTAAATTCCAACTCTTCATTCAGCTTATAAAGCGCCATTTCAGCCAGCCTGCGGCCTGTGATATCCGTACCGATTGCCAACAGTCCCACGAACTTTCCGGCCGCATCAAACAGCGGTTTATTTGCCCACGATACCCAAACCCGATTGCCGTTACGCTGAATGCTTTCATGTTCATTTGTCGTATACTGTTCCGGGTGCTTTAAAATATGACTCAATAATACTGTCAGGTCATTTCCCGCTGTATCTGTCTGGGGAATAATTGTACCAACAGCATTTTTACCCAGTATTTCTTCTTCCCTGTAACCAAAAAATTTCTGTGAGAATTCGTTAAAAAAAGTAATATTACCTTCCGTATCTAATTTTAAAATAATGCTGTTAGCATTTTCCACTAATTCCCGATACTTAATTTCGCTTTCCCGCAGCGAATCCTGTGCTGATGTGAGTTCGGCCACTGTGGCAGCCAACAGCAGCGATGTAACTACAATTACGCTCATAAAAGCCTGCAAAAATAAGATTGCCTGATTGATATTTTCCGCTTTGGCAATAAACGGCCCACCTCCCTGAGAACCTCCCCAAATGGCGATACTGGATACAATAAAAGATGCTAAAACAGCCCCGCGCTGGCCGAATTGAATCGTTGCCCAAATGACTAAAGGAAATGGCAAGTATTCGAGGGGATAACTGGAGATATTACCTTCACTTTTTGAGTTATATACTAGCCAACTGACTGTTACCAATAATAGCAAGCATATGCCGCGCCAGATTTGGTTGGCAATTCTTTTATTGCCTGTATTTGCTTGATTTCGTGCCACTATTTTTTGGTATGTAATCAACAACAATGGCGTAAAAATTAAAACTCCTAAGGTGTCTCCCAAATACCAATTCCACCGAATTGCCCAATATTCGCTCCAGTCAACTAGACCAGTTACACACAGGCGTAGCGTGCCGAGAGTGCAGTTTATTTGAGTGGCAACTACAGCACCGTAAAAGACTAAATTGACTACATCGATCAGCCGATCGAGTGACGGGCGAAACTTGAATTTTTGCAGCAAGGTAAAGGCGCACAAAGCTTGTAAACAAGCGCAAAAGGCACTTATTGTTGCAAGTGTTAACGATACATTGAGGTTAATAGTCTCGTAAAAAAATACGCCTAAAGCTATTCCCGGCCACACGCGCCAACCAAATAATAACATTGCAGCTTGTGCAATTCCTGCGGGCGGCCAGACGCAGGTAGCTAATTTATTTACGCCTGGGATTGAAACTGCTATTTTTGCTCCTAAAGCGTAAACAAAGGCAACGGCAGCTATTTTTGCTAAGTATTGCCAATTTATAGATTGAGCAAATCGCAGAAACAGATTTTTGTTTTGGTTCATACTCAGCTTTATATTTTTAATTAGCTATGCAAACAGCTAAGACGATTAGGATCTAATTAATTGCACAAATATGAGCTGAACATTGTTTATTCCTTTTTCCCTCTTTTTTTCCTCTTCCTTCTTCCCTCTTCCTTCTTCCTTCTTCCTTATTTTACAATTTAATGCCTTTGAGAAAATAAGTGTTCATTTCACCTTTGCCTTTGACTTCGATCGCGCCGCGACTTTCAAATACATACTTGTACTGCAATATATCATAAGTTGCAGATGTGACTTGGATGCACCCCGGTAAGCCGTGGGATTCCATGCGGGAAGCGGTGTTAACGGTGTCTCCCCACAAATCGTAGATGAATTTTTTAATCCCGATGACTCCCGCGACAACCGGGCCGCTGTTGATGCCGATTCTGATGCTGACATCTTGATTTTGGGTGTGGCTGAAATCAATAATTGCCTGCTGCATATCCAGGGCCATTTGGGCGATCGCCTCTGCATGATCGCTGCGGGGCACGGGCAGCCCTCCTACTACCATATAAGCGTCACCAATCGTCTTAATTTTTTCCAATCCGTGCTTTTGGGCTAGGCGATCGAAGGTAGAAAAAATGTCGTTAAGCAACGAAACCAATTCCGGCGGAGAAATTTGGGAACTAATTTGCGTAAAACCGACTATATCCGCAAACAATACTGTTACTTCAGCAAAAGTATCGGCGATGATGCTTTGGTCTTGTTTGAGTCTTTCGGCGATCGCTTGCGGCAAAACGTTGAGTAGGAGGCGATCGGATTTTTCTTGTTCTAATCGTAAAGCTGCCTCAGCTTCTTTGCGAGTTGTGATATCTTCAACAGTACCTTCGTAATACAGTAAATTTCCATGTATATCGCAGACAGTATAAGCATTTTCGGCAATCCAAATTATACTGCCATCTTGACGGTAAACTTGAGATTCCAAATCCGATACTTTGCCGTTAGTTCGCATTAACTGTATGACTTCGGCGCGCTGTTCTGGGTCTACATATAGCTGGCGGTTGATATCAGTTAAATTGGCCATCAACTCCTCGCAAGAACTGTAACCATAAATGCGAATCAAAGCAGGATTGATGCTGAGATATTCCCCATCTGGAGTAGTTTGAAATATCCCGACGATCGCATTTTCAAAAATGCTGCGGTATTTGGCCTCAGCTTGCCGTAGCGCTGCTTCAGCGCGCTGGCGTTCCCGCGCTTCCACTGCGAAAGTTACAGAATCTGTTAGAGAAACAGCGAAACTTTGTTCTTCAATAGTCCAATTGCGGGGCATTCCTACGTGTTCCAAACAGAGAATTCCTGCTATTTTTCCGCCTATTTGAATCGGGGTATCTAGCATGGAAGTGATGCCCAAGGGAATTAGGTAAAATTCCTCAAATTCTCTAGTTCTAAAATCTTTTTGCGCGTCAAAGGCAGCAATTGCGCGTTCTTCTCGCAGTGCTTGAAAATAGACAGGATAGTCTGCTGCTGCTAATTCCATACCCTTTGAGTGCTGGTTGGCGGTGCGATCGAACAAATCCAGGCACTCCATCTTAGATTTAGGGCGATCGTACAACCATACACTCGATCGGGTAACTTCCAGAGTACGGCTAGCAGTCTCAGTGATTTCTTGAAGCGCTTTGGTTAAATCGCCTTGATTCAGCGCTTTATTTTTGGCTAAATCAATTAATGCCGATTTTTGTTTCTGTAGCTGAAGTTCGCTTTGTTTCAGGGCATTTGTGCGCTCTGCAACTCGGATTTCCAGCTTTTCATTCAGCTTTTGCAAGGCTATTTCAGCGTTTCGGCGATCGGTGATATCTGTGCCGATGCAGAGGATGCCCTGGAGTTCTCCCGCTGCATCAAACAGCGGTTTATTTGCCCAAGCTACCCAAATGCGAGATCCGTCGCGCCGGATATTTTCATTTTCATAGTTAGTAAAGCGATCGGGATTTTGTAAAATTTCATTATAAACCGACTGTAAGTTATTCCCTTCGTCGTCGGTTTGGGGAATAATTGTTCCCACTGCATTTTTCCCCAGGATTTCTTCCTGATTGTAGCCAAACAATATTTCAGCAAACTCATTAAAAAAAATAATTGTGCCTTTTGGCTCCAATTTGACAATAATACTGTTAGCATTCTCAACCAACTCTCGATATTTAATTTCACTTTCTCGCAGAGAATTTTCGGCGGCTGCGCGTTCGGCTACCGTCGCTGCCAATAACAGCGAAGTAATCGTAACTACAGCCATAAAAGCTTGTAAAAATAAAATAGCCTGACTAATATTTTCTGCTTTAGCTATAAATGGCCCACCTCCATTAGAACTGCCGAAAATTGCGATGATGGAGACAACTAACGAGGCCAGAACAGCGGCCCGCTGACCGAATTGGAGCGCCGCCCAAATTATCAAGGGAAACGGCAAATATTCAAGGGGATAGCGAGAAATAGAAGCGTCATTTTTTGACTCAAATACAAACCAGCTCAGCCCAATTAATAATATCAACCATACTCCCCGCCAAATTAGATAATTTTTCGGTTTCTCTGTTTGTCTTTTTAAACGGTCTGCCGTGACTTTAGGGCGAAAGAATATGAGAATTAACGGAGTGAAAATCAAAACTCCCATTGTATCTCCCAAGCACCAATTCCAGCGAGCAGAAAAATAGCCTGCCCAATCTACTTTTCCTAGTAAATATAGGGAAAAAGCGCCAATAGTGCAACTAATCTGAGTGGAAATTAACCCGCCAAACAAGATTAAATTAACTACATCTTTCAAACGTTCTAGAGATGGACGAAACCCCAGCCAGCGTAGCGCAGTTACTGCAAACACAGCTTGCAAAATTGCCCCGAGGTTTCCTCCCACCCAGACCGCGAATATCTGTTCACTTGGGTTAACAAAATTGAGTAAAAATATACCCAAAACAATCGCAGGCCAGACTTTTCTACCAAACAATAAAAGTCCGGCTTGTGCAATGCCTGCGGGCGGCCACACCGAGGAAGCAAAGGGACTGACACCTTGAATTGAAAATGCTAGCCTCGCCCCCACGGCGTAAGCGATCGCCACGACAGTTACTTGGGCTAAGTACCGCCAAATTCGGGATTGAGGAAATCGAAGAAACTGACTTAGATTCAGATTCATATCGCACCTTACTACTCGTTAATGTAGGGTGCGCACTGCGCACCTTACCTCTATACGTTGCGCACTGCGCACCTTACCGTTATTAAGGCTTATTTGAGGGCTGCCTCAATCCACTGTTTTAAAGTAGCATTAACTTCCTCAATGAGAATTTCATGGGATTTGTGAGTTGCTCTTTCCACAATTTCAACTTTACCTGTTTTCAGGGAACGGCCAGTCACAATTCGATAGGGAATGCCAATTAAATCGGCATCTTTGAATTTAACTCCGGCTCGTTCGTCGCGGTCATCTAATAATGTTTCAACGCCAGATTGATTGAGTTGTGCGTAGAGTTTTTCGGCAACTTCTACTTGTTGAGCATCGGAAATATTCGGGATGCTAATGATGGCGTGATAGGGGGCGATCGCCACTGGCCAGATAATCCCATCTTTGTCGTAGGATTGTTCTACGGCAGATTGAGCCAGCCGCGACACGCCAACGCCGTAGCAGCCCATGATAAAGGGCATTTCTTCGCCTTGTTCGTTGGTGTAGGTAGCCCCCATCGCTTCGGAGTATTTGGTGCCTAATTGGAAGATGTGGCCGACTTCGATGCCTCTGGCGCTTTGCAAAGTTTGTTCGGGATTGTGCATTGCCCGATCGCCCTTTTTGGCACTTCTGACACCCACAACCGTTGCAGGTAGCGGAAATTCTTTATTCCAATTAGCTCCCACAACGTGATATCCTGACTCGTTAGAACCAGTGACAAAGTTGGTAAGATCGACAGCAGTGCGATCGACCAAACGCAAAAACTTAGAATTTACCTCCTTACTCCCAGCAATATAATCATCAGCAACATCGGGAGCCATATAACCCAGAGGCAAAGATTTAGCCGCCCATTTCCCCTGAGCTTCCGCATCAGGAACCGTCAAAAACAGAATTGTTTTAGCTTGATAATTTGATGCCAACTTAGTTAATTCATTCAGCAACTTTACCTGATTCACCTCTTGGTCGCCGCGAATGCTTACCAATACCAAAACTGTAATACCGCTGTCATAAACAGCCTGATAAAGCACATTTTTGACAACTTGCGTCGGAGAACACTTCAAAAACTTGCAAAGTTTATCAATTGTGTCAGTTCCCGGCGTTTCCCGCTTTTCAAAAGTTGCAAAGGGCGAACTTTCAGCATCAGCAGGCATCGATACAGCCTTCTCAACATTAGCAGCATACTGACCGTCTTCAGTATAAAGAACTTCATCCTCACCAGCTTCTGCAAGCACCATAAACTCTTGAGAACCAGAGCCACCAATTGCACCAGAATCGGCATCTACTGCTCGGAATTCCAAACCAGAACGGCGCAGCATATTGCTGTATGCTCGATCCATATCCTGATAAGTTTTTTTCAAACTTTCTTCGCTAGTGTGAAAAGAATAGCCATCTTTCATAATAAACTCGCGACCGCGCATCAACCCAAAACGTGGGCGAATTTCATCGCGAAACTTAGTTTGAATTTGATAGAGATGCAAAGGCAACTGCCGATAGGAACGAATCATATCTTTAGCAATTGTAGTAATCACTTCTTCGTGAGTTGGGCCCAATCCCAACTCAGTATCGCGACGGTCTGTGAGAGAAAACATGATACCTTCAGCTTGAGTGTAGGTATCCCAGCGACCAGATTCCCGCCACAAATCAGCAGGTTGCAGTTGCGGGAGAAGGCATTCTTGAGCGCCGGTAGCATCCATTTCTTCCCGCACAATTTGGGAGACTTTTTTGAGAACTCGCCACATCAAAGGTAGATAAGCGTAAATGCCGCTCCCGATGCGCCGGATGTATCCCGCACGGAGTAATAGTTTGTGGCTGGGAATTTCTGCTTCTGCGGGGTCTTCCCGCAGGGTGACGAAAAGCATTTGAGAGAGTCGCATAGCTGATTTCCTTAAAATACCGGATGATTGTAATCTCAGATTAACTTCTGATATTATCAGAACTCAGCCAGATTTGATTAAATCTATGAACAAAATTTGGAAAAATTATCAAAAAGGTATGACAGCATATGATAATTGTCACTCTCCTACTCTGCAATCTCAGTGGATTGCCTTAAAAGATGAAAACAGTTGACAGTTGATAGTTGATAGTTGACAGTTGACAGTTGACAGCTTGCCGGAAAAGCAGGTCTTTGGGTTGACAGTTGAGAGTTAATAGTTGATGGCGAGGTTTTTAAACAGTTGATAGCTGATAATTCTCATGACCAGATTCATTCACGACCAATTCGCAAAACAATATCTCAAAGAACTACTAACGCCTCTCGGCAAAGTCGAAACCAGCCACGACATTGCTGGAGAAGTGAGACAGATTGACGTTTTATTTGCCCCAAAAGCGGAACCTGATGTGGAACCCACAGCCCTCGGCATTCTAGGTCAAATTGCAGCAAAACCTGCTGTAATTGAACCATTCCGCAGTCCAGTGCAAACCGGAGAAATTCGCAGTTGTCTGGGTAAACTCTTTGATATTCACGCGGAATATGAACGAGTCGCCACTAGAGATAACACCCGGATTGCAGAGGCTGATTTACCCCAACTCTGGATACTGTCGCCGACTGTTTCCGATGCGATGCTAGCTGGATTTCGAGCGATTCCCGAACTGGAAATTTGGGGAAGTGGAGTTTATTTGATGGGTGCGTCTCTGAAAGCAGCAATCATTGCGATTCACCAACTCCCCCGCACTCCCCAAACGCTGTGGCTGAGGGTTTTGGGGAAGGGAAACGTGCAAAAGCAAGCTATTGCCGAATTGAGAGAATTACCCTCTGATAATTTCTTTCGGTTAAGCGCGTTAGAATTGTTGTACAACTTGCGAACGATTTTAGAAGTCCGTCAAGACATAGATCGAGAAGATCGGGAGTTAATTATGGAACTGTCACCCCTCTATTTGCAACGACTTGAAGATGCAACTCAGCGAGGTATCCAGCAAGGTATCCAGCGCAGTCAACGCTTGATGGTTGAGAGTATGCTACAAGTGAAGTTTGGCGAAATTGATGAAGAATTAGCCCAAATAATTGAGCCTTTGATCCAACTAGAACCCCTCGATCGCACGCGACTAATTAGGCAACTAGATCGCACTGAATTACTAGATCGTTTTGATATGTCGAAAAACTCACCGGAATCCTAACTCAGCAGCGCACTATACAATCTGTATGGTGCGCCAAATATCACTTTACTATTTATTAAATATCGAGAAGATCAGGAGTTGATTATGGAACTGTCACCCCTTTATTTACAACGGCTTGAAGAAGCAACTCAGCGAGGTATCGAGCAAGGTATCGAGCAAGGTATCCAGCAAGGTATCGAGCAAGCTATGCAGCAAGATATCGAGCAAGCTAAACGCCTGATCGTTGAGAGTGTTTTACAAGTGAGATTTGGCGAGATTGATGAAGAATTAGCTCAAATAATCGAGCCTTTGATTCAATTAGAAACCCTCGATGATTGCACGCGGTTGACTATGCAGCTAGATCGATCGCAATTATTAGCTCGTTTTCAGCCTAAAAATCAAACGGAATCCTAAAAAGCCAGCGCACTCTACGATAGGTAGGGTACGCTGCATCCCAGTTTACTACTATTCATAATTACTAGCCATCGCCCCCGCATCAAACTTGCCTTTTTTGGCCTAACTCTACGGCTACTCCTCCCAAATCAACTCATTTCTGACTTTAGAGGGATTTATTTTGCCGCTTCCAGAGCCATAATCAGCAGTAAGGATGACATAACTAAAGAACTGATTTACTATTCATCCTGATTTCACGAATTAGGGCTTCCGTAAGATAAAGCCTGACGAAAAAAACACCATCTAAAAAATGTCAATCCCCCTATTTAAACGTTAGGGCTAGTTTCAATGTGCCTAATTCGGCATCAAACTTTAGGAGGTAATTTATGTTTGAAAGCGAGTTATTAATGTCGATGTACAGTCCAAAACTCAATATTGCCCAAATGCCAGTAGAAATAGATGTGCCATTTGAGCACCCCGATATCGCAGGGCTAATGTTTTTAAGCCCTCAGTTTTTCGTGGCATTAATCGCCGGAGTCATCATGGCTTTTGGCTTCCAATTCTTGTTGACAAATTTCTCGATCGCCGCCAAAATCTCCAACTGGGACGAAGCTTTACCCGACGATGACGATGATGATGAGTCCGAAACTTTGGGCAAGAAAGTTCGCAAGATCGAAGGCTTAGTCGGCGGTTGGATTTTAGTCACAGTTAACCTAGCTTTATTCTTAGCTTGTTTTCTGGCGGTCAAACTAACTTCAATTTCCTCAGTAGATGGAGCGGCAATTATTGGTGTGGTCATTTGGTCGGCGTACTTCTTAACGCTGGTATGGCTCGGTTCTAGCGCCGTCGGTTCTATGATCGGTTCCTTGATAAAAACTGCTTTTTCAGGCATTCAAGGCGTCATGGGTACTGCTAGTTCGGCGATCGGTGGCAAGATGGCCAGCGACCAAATGGTCAATACTGTAGAAGCATCTGTGGCTGCTGTCCGCCGCGAATTGAGCTCGGCTGTAGACCCGGAGAGCATTCGCGAAACACTGCAAGATTATGTGGGTTCTTTGCAGTTGCCGAAGCTGGATGTCAAGGAAATTCGCGGTCAATTTGAAAAGTTGCTGGGGGATGCTGATATCAAATCTTTGGCAGGAACCGATGTTTTAAAGAATGTTAACCGCCAAACTTTTGTGGATTTAATTAGCAGCCGCAGTGATTTTTCTCAAGAGGAAATAAATCAAGTAGCTGACCAACTCGAAGGCGTTTGGAAGCAAACCTTCGGCAAGCAGCAAGAAAAGAAAGACCCGAATTTAGAGTTAGTTGATTTTCTCAAGTTTGCGGCTCCCGATTTGCTGAAGTCTGACGAACTCAATGCCAAATTGTCTCAAATCCTGGAAAATCGGGACAACAAATCGGAGTCCAGCGGGGGCATGAACCGGGCGATGCAGTTGGGTGTAGAAGCTCTGGTGGGCACTGTTTTGTCGCGGACTGATTTGTCTGACTTGGATGTTGAAAAAATCTCTGGTCAGTTGCAGCAACTAACTGCAAAAGGAAAGGAAACAGCTAAGTCTTTGAGCGAGAAGGTGGGCGATAAATTGCCTGCGCTGCCTTTCAATACAGCTAAGGCTGATGTGGAAAATTACTTGCTTAATACTCAACCTTGGCATCTCAACCGAGAAACTATCAAGCAGGAATTTAGGGATGTTATTTACGATCCCGAAGCTTCTCCTGGGGCGGTTTTGCGCCAGTTAGAGATGTTTAATCCTGAGTATTTTGTAGGGATTTTGAGCCGCCGCGAGGGGTTTAGTCAGGAACAGGCGGCGGAAATTGCTGAACAGCTTGAAGGTGTCCGCCAAGAAGTTTTGGGAATTGTTGGAGATGCTGCTGGTGAGGAACAGTCTCAAGATTTACGCAGCCGGATTGAAAATTATTTGCGATCGACTGGTAAGGAAGAATTGAATCCTGAAGGTATCGAGAAGGACTTCCAAGCGCTTTTGGACGATCGCGATGCTGGTTTTGAGGCTTTGCGCGATCGCCTGTCGCAATTTGACCGCGATACTTTGGTACAATTGCTCGGTCAGCGGGAGGATTTCAGCCCTGAAGAAGCGGATCAGTTAATCGGGCGGTTGGAAAGTTCGCGCGATCAAGTAATTTCCAAAGCTCAAGAATTGCAAGAGCAAGCGAAATCAAAAGCACAAGAAGTACGCCAAAAGGTAGAAGAGTATCTCCGCAATACCAATAAGGAAGAACTCAATCCTGAAGCGATCGAGCGCGAGTTTCAAACGCTGTTAAACGACCCGGAAGCGGGATTTAAAGCGCTGAAAGAACGCTTATCTCAATTCGATCGCGATACGCTGGTGCAACTGCTGTCGCAGCGCCAAGACCTCAACGAAGAACAGATCAATCGGGCGATCGCAAAAATCGAATCCGTGCGCGACAACATTATCCACGCACCGCAAATAGTGGCGGATAAAGCTAAGGAACAGTACGAGGAAGTTACTGGAAAGATTGGTGAGTACCTGCGGAATACCAACCTGGAAGAACTCGATCCTGAAGGTCTGAATCGGGATTTGACCAAATTGTTTGAAAATCCGAAAGAAGGCGCTTTGGCGCTGCGGGAAAGGCTGTCTCAGGTCGATCGCGAAACTTTGGTCAAGTTGCTCTCGCAGCGGGAAGATTTGAACGAAGAACAAATCAATCGGACGATCGATCGCGTGCAAGATTCAATTCGCACGATCGTGAAATCGCCCCGTCGTTTGGCATCTCGCGCTCAAAAAAGTGTCAAGGATTTCCAAGGAAGTTTGGAAAATTACTTGCGGAATACGGACAAGGAAGAACTCAATCCTGACGGAATCAAACGCGATTTGCAGTTGTTGTTTAACGAGCCGGGAACGGGGATTCAAAGTTTGGGCGATCGGCTCAAGCACTTCGATCGCGGTACGCTGGTAGCCTTGCTGTCGCAGCGGGAAGACATTTCCGAAGAGGAAGCCAACCAAATTGCCGATCGGATTGAATCTGTGCGCAACGAGGTTGTCGAACAAATTCAAATGGTGCAAGACAAGTTCCAGTCAACAATTGACGGTATCTTTGGGAAAATCCGGGATTACCTCAATTCGCTCGATCGACCAGAACTCAACTACGAAAGCATCAAGCGAGACTTCCGCAAAGTATTTGACGACCCGCAGGCCGGATTTGACGCGATTAAAGAGCGTTTGGGCGAGTTCGATCGCGGTACTTTAGTCGCGGTAATTAGCTCTCGCTCCGACATTTCAGAAGGTCAAGCTAACAAAATTATCGACCAAATTGAAGGAGCCAGGGACAGCGTGCTATCGCGCTCGGAACGCCTGCAAGAGCAAGCCAAAAAACGCATTAAAGATATCAAGAAAAAGACCAAGCAGCAAGCAGAAGATGCGCGGGAAGCCGCAGCAACTGCTGCTTGGTGGCTGTTCGGTACGGCTCTAACTTCTGTGGTTGTTTCGGCGCTGGCTGGAGCAATAGCAGTCGGCGGTATTTCCGGTTTGTTTAACTAGAATTTCAACAAGTTTCAATTAAAATTCTCCTGATTCTAGGCTGGCTTTATGTCAGCCTTTTTTCTTGGGAATAATATCAAAATTATTCAGGATTCACAGTTGGCGGAAATACTCTCGATAAATCGAGCGCCAAGTCGTGAAAAAAAGGCAGATTAACAGACTCGTTTGGCAGAAAAATCAGTCTCCTGCGATAACCAAATTGACCTGTTGCATTCTGATAGGGTTCGCTGTAACATTCCAAGCAAGTGTCTGACAAATTAAATATCCAATAGTCAGAGATTTCCGCTGCCGCATAAAGGGGGAGCTTAACCTGTTTGTCGTAACTCAAAGAAGAATCTGCAATCTCAATCAGCAACAGTATATCCGCTGGACAGGGGTGAGAGGATAGATAGTCGTCAGGGCGATTTTGCACGATCGCGCGATCGGGTTCTGGTTCGCTGTCATCCGGCAAAATAATCGGTTGTTGCCCTCGCAGTGTCGCCCGTTCTCCCAGCAGCTTAAATAACTCGCGTTCCAAGCGTGTCTCGCAAACAGAATGAGCAGTACCTTTAGCTGCCATTTTCACAAGTTCTCCATTAATTAACTCAACTCGCTCGTCCTCCGCAAAAAATCCCAGTTCTGTCAAGCGGTGATATTCCTCTGTGGTGAAGCGTTTTGCAGTTGCGATCGACATAACAGCCACCTCTATACAGGTCTGTTGCGATTATAGGCGATCGTCGATCGGCTAAACAATGCTAATCAGGAACACAGCCAACAACAATCTTGTGAAATTTGCCTCATCCTTTGGTTGCAAATTTTCTCAATTTTTGTGAATTTACTCCCCGAACTTATGTCCGGGATCATCTCTGTCTTAAGCAAGATTCTAGCATCATTATTTATTAGGTACTTTAACTAAGTAGCAAAAAAAAGTTTTCTCAAAAATAAGAAAACTGAGCAATACATATTATTTGGGAGACTGCAATGACATTTTCTACTACCAGCGCTTACGACCAAGGAAAAGCAGAGATTCAGAGCTTGAGCGTAGACGATCAATTAGGTTTGCTGTGGTTTGTTTACACCGAAATGGGCAAGTCAATCACGCCAGCGGCTCCCGGTGCTGCAGGTTCCGAAATCGCTGAGGGTTTGTTCGAGCAAGTCAAGCCGCTGCCCAAGGAAGAACAACTGCAAGTAATGCGCGACATTGCCTCAAAAGCCAATACTGAAATCAGCCGGATGTACGGCTCGATGAGCCCGGAAACCAAGCTGGCTTTTTGGTATTTCCTGGCAGTAGGAATGGACGAAGGAACTATTATTCCTGTACCTTCCGACTATAAACTTCCCGAAGCTGGAAATGCTTTATTAGCAAAGATTAAGGGCATGGATTTTCAGCAACAAATTGATTTCCTGCGCGGTACAGTTTTAGAAATGGGTGCTGAAGCCGCTCCGGGGGCTGGCATTTAAAAACAGGACTTACGAAAAAGACCCGGTTTCTATGAGAATATTAGGTGCAACAACAAGCGTCTAGAAAGAAACCGGGTTTTTTACCGTTTGGTGAATGAAGATTCAACAAAATTAGTAATTAGCTCGAATTGTGCGGAGTCGTCGCCTTAGAAACCCGGTTTCTTGTTAGATTTCTCGTTGCCAAACGCAAAACTCGTAGAAACCTGGTTTCTAGCTAGCTATGAGTCAGCCATAAAACTGCCTTTGGGTATAGTAAAGCGGGCCTTGCCTGACCACTTCTAGCTAATAACTGAATTCAGCAGCTATGTTTCCCACAACTTCCGGCGCACCTGCCATTAAACGTATATCTTCGCAGGCCACTGTAAGCAAGGGCTGACCTAAGTTTAAATTGGCAAAATGACTGTCTTCAGTTACTTCTAATTGGCTTTTGATCAAACCAATTCGAGACTGAAATTCTCCTTTGAATAGTAGCAAATTTCTGTGTTCGGTGCTGAAAACATTTCCGCTAAAAGGTATCGGTAAGGCTAAATTTTGCTGGCTGTAATTGAGACTGCACAGTTGACGGTTTGCTTGGCTAACGGTGACTCGGTAGCCTAACGGTGTTGCTTTTACTGAATCGTTGCCTTCCCAACTAAATTGAGCTAATTCTTTAGGAAGTCCCCAAATTTCGCGCCCGCCGGCTACCGAGTTAGGGTTGTCTACGTAGATGTGGGAAATCCAAGCGCCCCATTTTCCCGCATAATTGGCGATCGCGCTTACGACAATTAGCTCATTGTACTCCATCACGGAACCCAACCCGTAGGAGGATATATAAACTCCACCTAGGGTTTTTCCTGGCAATACAGAGACTATTTCTAACTCAGAGGGAACCAAGGGGCGCACCCGTGCCACATCTATTAATTGTAAAGTCTGAACAGCATAACCTTGCAAATTCCAAGGTGCAGGTGGATATACCATTTTTAGCGATTTTATGTGGGATATTTTATACTGATTTTAGCTTAGCGCATTAAAAAACAGCAATTTTTTGTATTTGTTCACAAAAAACTTAGTAATTTACTTTATTTAAACAAATTAATATGTGACGAGAAATTTGATGAATAAGTGGGTTATCTGTTGTAGGGGGGCGGGTTTAGTAATATTGTTAGTAGGAATTAGATATTATTCGTAAAACCCGCCCCTACAGATATTATCAGCGTTTATCCGCGTTCATCTGCGGTTAAAAACCTCCAAATCTACTTACTAGCATAACCCGTACTCACCAAAAACTCCCGCAACTTCCCAAAGAATTGAGTGCGATCGCCTCCTTGATAAACCCCCTCCAACAACCGCCAACCTTCGGCCTCCTGGCCCGCAACATACTTGCTCGCCATGAAAGCGGCCAACACCCCTTTTACCTCTGCATCTTCGCTCGATCGCTTCCTAGATTCCAGCCACAGTTCAGCAGAATTCGTGTATACTTCCACCGGATACTGCTTAGTCACATCTTCCATTTTACCTTGGCGGTACTGCCAAATTTGCAGCGGCAATCGAGAATCCGCATAATTTGTAAAAGCCTCTGCAAATCGCCCGTCTTGACTCTTGAACTCCGGGATATCATTTTTGCCAAAATCGACAACTTCGTAGCTCACATTGCCCCAAAAATGCTTGATATGAGTGTATTTTTTAGCTACTGAGTCGTAGCGGTAAATAAACGAATAATTACAGCAGCGGACACCGCTATTGATTGAGACTAAATCTGCCAGCACTTCCGGTTCCTTGTCGCCGTCAAAGTCGCGGATTCGCACCGATAACAAGCGCCCTTCTGATACTTCTTCGTTGGCTTTTTTGTCGGGATTGTCTACTAGAGAACGAGTCGGAATTAGCACTGGTTCTTCTAATAAAGTTTTACCGTCTCGAATAATTTTGATGCGGATATTTTTGGCATTTTCTCCTTCTTTGACGAAAGAAACTTCCGCCCGAATATTCCCAGATTCCGAGGTTTCTGTGGTTCTCGCCGGGCCGACATTTGTTGGCACTTGGGCGATGTATTGCGAGGGAACTAAGGCTGTTTGTCCGGGTTTGGCGATCGCCTGACACAAGAAAGTTGCGACTTCGGCGCGGGTAGCATTGCGCGTAGGTTCTAGCTGTTTGACGGCGGGATAATTGACCACGAGTTGTTTTTCTGTCGCGGCGGCGATCGCATTTCTCGCCAATTCAGGAATTTCCGGCGCATCTTCAAAAGTCGCATCCAAAATCTCAGGCGCTGAACCTGTAGGCGTATATTTCAAGCCGCTGCTTAAAGCTACCAAAACCTGCCAGCGGGGAATGTTCAAAGTCGGGTTAAAAATACTGCCGCTGTAACCGGACAGAAAACCCGTCTGATAAGCTTCTCGAATTGGTTTATAACCCCAGTAGTTCGTGGGAATATCTGCAAAGTCGATCGGATTGCGGACGGTTTTTGCATCGGGAAAAGCCCTACGCAGCATTGCCGCAAACTCAGCGCGGCTGACTGGGCGGTTCGGGCGAAAACTGCCGTCTTCGTAGTAGCCGCTGATGATTTTTTTATCGGCTAATTCCTCAATGCAGCCTTGGGCCCAATGGTTTGTGACATCCTTAAATTTGGCTTCAGCAAATGCTGGGGCTACATTCTGGCCTGGAAACACTAAATTCCCGATGATTGTACCCAGGGCTACGACTAAAGCGATGACAGCTTGACGTTTGTGCGATCGAACCATACCACAGCCTCCTCTACTTGCTTTGTTTGCGATCGAAATTTTCGTAAATTTTAGATCCTATCAGGTATTCTCACCTAATAGATCGCTTATTTAGAATCCAAAGTCATCTCCATCAGCATTTTTGTTTTCATTGTTAATTCTTTTGGATTCCCTGCAACTTTAATAGTCATTTCAGAATTAGAATTGATAGAGACGACAGAACGAACAGGCATTAATTGATCCAGTCGCATTATCACTTCTCCCTGACCCTGAGACGCAAAAGATTTTATGGCCATAGTAGAGCCAGCAGGTAATTGGGGTAAAGTCAAATTTTGGGGATTTGCTTGTTGTTCTACGCTAGTTTTGAGAGTAGCAACTCCATCTTGCAAGCCAATCAATTCGTAGATAGCAGTTTGATTCACATTCATGCCACCTGCATTAGATGGAAAAGAGATGCGCCATTTAGCACCTTTGCCAACTGCTTCTGTTGGCAGAGGCGAGGCAAGCTGGTGTAAGGATTTAGACATATTTTGAACCATTTGTTTGAAATTGTTGTCAGCTTCTGCGGGCAAAGTAAAGCTACCTCCTTTATTACCGCCCTGACTATCCATGATGAAAGAACCTTTCAATCCTACTAATTTTTTGACTGCGGATCGCATACTATCCAGGGCCGCAGTTGGCAAATTTGGAGTATCGGCAGTAATATCTGCATTAGCGTATGAAAAATCGTAGTGAATATCTCCATTGGCATCAATTTTAGTGGCTTCTGTCTCTATAGTTAAGACCATAGTCGGAACTTTATTCACATTCGTACTACTGCCGGCTGTAGACACTTCCATCTCCATTTTTACAATCATAGTAGTCGTTTGTTTAACACCTAAACTTGGTTTTAAACGCAACTGTTGTCGGGGCTCCACTCCCGGATTTACCAGTTCGACTTGAGGGCGTTTCGAGTCGATCGCAGGCACGGACAGGTTACTGGTTGGCTGCTGTACGACAAGTGGGGTTTTAGCACTGAGGGAAGCAGGAGAAAGCCCGATCGCCAATCCCGTACTTGCCAAACAAAGAGATGCTACAAACAGTGTTTTTTTCATGAATTTATGAGAATTAGGACTTACGCACTGGTGGCCAGAAATCAGGTTTTTCGATCGCACTACACGGACTGAAACCCCTTAATCTCGGTTAAAAAACCCGGTTTCTTGCTTCGGAGTCGCGATCGCACTGACGCCATCAGACAGAAATTTGTTGCCACAGGCGATCGATTGTTACAAACTTGTAACCTTTATACAAAAGCAATGGAATAATTTTATCAGCAGATGCGGCAACATCTTCGCCGCCGCAATAACCGTCGTGCAGTACAATAATTGAACCGTTTTCTGTTTGCTGCACGACGCGACTCATAACTTTCATCACCCCCGGCCGCACCCAATCTTCCGGGACAACACTCCACATTACCGGGCGATATTCCCACTGCTGCAATAATTCTAATGTTCGCGGTATAAAAATGCCATTCGGCGGCCGCACATCGCGGATTAATTTTGGGTCTAAATCGCAAGCTTTGCTAATAGCTTTTTGCGTGTCTTCTAAACTGTGTTTTAGTTCGTGGGTTTTGAGTTTGGCAAAGGATACGTGCTGGTAGCCGTGAAGACCGATCCAGTGTCCGCTATCGTACACTTCTTTGGCAATTTCTGGATGTCTGTCAACACAAAATCCCAGCCAGAAAAAACTCGCTTTGATGTCGTATTTATCTAAAATTTTTAGCAGTTGACGTGTGTGCTGCAAGTGCGGCCCGTCGTCAAATGTGAGGGCTATCTCTCGGCTATTGATATCTCCCGTCCACAGACATCCGGGAAAAGTAGATTTGAGAATGGGATGAACGACAGGAAACAAAGGTGCTAGTGGCATTGGTTAACCTTGTTGAATGCGATCGGGTAGAAATGAAGCTGCGTTATAATAGAATCAAGTTAACTCAATCGAGGTCAATATGACAACTACCGTTGATATTGGAACGCTAATTGTCAGCACGCCGGGAACTTGTGGTGGCCGTCCCCGCATCGCAGGTACAAGAATGTCCGTGCAAAGCATAGCCATTGACTACAAAGCGGGAATGACTCCTGAAAAAATCGCTGAAGAATTTCCGCACCTGACCTTAGCACAAATTTATGCGGGATTGGCTTATTATCATGCTAATAAAGATGAAATCGAGGCTGATATAGCAGCGTACTACCAAGAGTGCCAGTATTGGGAAGCTGAATATATGGCAGGTAATTTATCGTGAGTCAAATTCGTCTCTATATTGATGAATATTCTGGCAACCTATCGTTGGTAGAAGCTTTGCGGAATTCTGCTGTAGATGTGATGACTACTCCAGACGCGAACAAACTTAGCTCTTCAGATGAGGAGCAGTTAATCTAGGCAACGGAGCAAGGGCGGGTCATTTACACTGCTAATATGGGAGATTTCTGCCGCTTGCACAAAATCTTTGCTGAACTAAAAATTGCTCATTCAGGAATTATTGTTGCAACGCGACAAAGTTACTCAATAGGTGCTCAATGGCGAGGAATTTTGCATTTGATGGCTGCCAAATCAGCCGAAAGAATGATAAATCAATTGGAGTTTATGGGAGGTTATATTAGAGATGAATAACTGTCTGTAAAAGATGAACGATCGCCAATTATAAAATCCCTTAACTCTTTTGATAGAGCCTCAAACTATCTCCGATCGCATTCACCTCTCTCTCAAGATCGATGCGATCGCCCTACAGTGTCCTCTTATACTAAAAACCAGCACAACTAATCGACAAACCATCAAGGAGAAACAATGACAGAGGAATATCTAGCAGAACGCACAGTTTCAGCCGTATTTAAGGAAGAAGAACAATTAGACGGCGTAATTCGGCGGTTGCTCGATCGCGGAGTCTCCCGCGACCACATCTCAGTAATGGGCAAAAACTTTCAGTCCAAAACTAAAATTGCCGGCTTTCTGACTAAAAAAGATGTAATTTTAGGCGGTCTGCGAAGCGGGGCGATTTTTGGTTCCTTATTCGGTTCTTTTTTGGGCTTGCTAACCGGCGTAGGCGTGCTGTTTATTCCCTTTGTCGGTGCAGTAGTATCGGCGGGCCCGCTGGGTGCTGTATTGTTGGGTGCAGCTAGCGGCGCGATCGCAGGTTCGGCCGGTGCAGGTTTAGTCTCCGCTTTAGTGGCTTTGGGAATGCCCGAAGAGAAAGCAACTATCTATCAAACCCGCGTTGAAGCAGGCGAATTTCTCGTGATGGCCGAAGTCGCAGCAGATAAATCGGGCGAATTTCAACTCTTGCTAGAAAGTGCCGGCGGTGAAGAAGTTTCAGTTAGCGAGATGACGCTGCCGCGCGCCGTCAAAGGTCGCTGCAACAGTCCGGCAGATTTGTCTCCAGAAGTGCGATCGCACCTGTCGGAAGCAGCACAAAAAACCTTTATCGAATCCTACAACACCGAATTTGACGAAAGCAACGACTCGATACAAGCGGAACACAGCGCTTGGGAAGCCATTCACCAGCAGTACGAAGAAGATGAAACTGGTGTTTGGACTAAGCCTTTAGCCAAAGTTTAGTCTTTCAATCGCAGTAAACTAATAAAAAATCCAATCTAGCCCCTAGAACTGCGGTTCTGGAGGCTTTGACGATTTTAAATTTTAAATTTTAGATTTTAGATTTTGGGAAGACTTAATTAGATTTTAGATTTGAGATTTGTGAAAAACTTAATTCCTAATAGTTTGGGAATTGCCGAAAGTCGCATTACCTTTTGAAATTAGTATTGCACTAGGTTGCTTTGTCAAGTATAATCTATAGGCTTACAATACAAAATTGGGTTAGCAAATGCAAAAATACGTTTGTACCGTTTGCGCTTACGTCTACGATCCAGAAGTAGGCGACCCCGACGGAGACATACCGCCCGGTACTGCCTTTGAAGATATCCCCGACGATTGGGTTTGTCCCACTTGCGGGGCGACAAAATCCGATTTTGAACCAGAAGAATAAGCGAGAAAAAATTTGTCCGATCGAATGCTCAAAATTACAGTCATAGGTGGCGGTGCAGCAGGTTTTTTTAGTGCGATTACCTGCGCGAAAACCTACCCGCAGGCCCGCGTCACTTTACTAGAAGCTGGCCGCCAACTTCTGGCAAAAGTTCGCATCTCTGGCGGCGGGCGCTGCAATGTCACTCACGCTTGTTTTGATCCCGGTGTTTTAGTGCAGAATTACCCCAGAGGAGGGAAAGCTCTGCGCGGTGCTTTTAGTCGATTTCAACCCCGCGATACTGTAGATTGGTTTGCCAGTCACGGTGTGAAATTGAAAACAGAAGAAGACGGGCGAATGTTTCCGATCACAGACGATTCGGGGACAATTGTTAACTGTTTGATCCGGGCCGCTGAGGATGCAGGTGTGAAAATTCGCACGGGCGATGCAGTCGTTTCATTAAGGAAGTTAATGGGGAACGGTGCAGAAGACGGCCACGGGGACACTGCCTCTATGTTTGAAGTTGAGTTGAAATCGGGGGAGATATTGCAGTCCGATCGCATTTTGCTCGCTACAGGTAGCAATCCGTCGGGTTTTAAGTGGGCAAAAGAGTTAGGTAATACTGTAGAACTGCCCGTTCCTTCTCTATTTACTTTTAATATTGCTGACAACAGAATCAAAGATTTAGCCGGAGTTTCGGTTCCGAATGCTAAGGTAAAATTGCCTGGTGCTAAATTAGAACAAAGCGGGCCTTTGTTAATTACTCACTGGGGTGTCAGCGGGCCTGCTGTACTCAAACTTTCGGCTTGGGGTGCGAGATTTTTGCACGATCGCCATTATCGAACATCTGTGCTGATTAATTGGCTTCCCCAGTACAATGGGGAGGTTTTGCGGCAGCAACTGGTAGCGGTTAAATCGCAGTTGTCGCACCGCTTGATCGTCTCTAGCTGTCCGTTTCCGATGCCGCGCCGCCTCTGGGAACGTTTGACAAGTTCGATCGGCATTGACGAGCAAAAACGCTGGGCCGACTTATCGAATAAGGCCCTAGATCGCCTCTTGCTAGAGCTCGTTCAAGGCGAATATCAGATTTCAGGAAAAGGCGCATTTAAGGAAGAATTCGTCACCTGCGGCGGTGTCAACCTCAAGGAAGTTGATTTCAAGACAATGGAAAGCCGCCGCTGTCCGGGACTTTTCTTTGCTGGCGAAATCTTGGATATCGACGGCGTGACGGGCGGTTTCAACTTCCAAAGTGCTTGGACTACGGCGTGGTTGGCTGGAATGGCGATCGGCAAATCAGCCGATTTGGGATTATAGATTTGGGAGTGGCGATCGGGCGATCGGCTTGCCTGTATTAAATTTTGTGTTATTTTTGAATTAAGGCGCACTCAATGTGCGTCAACTTCAGCCTGGAGACAAAATTCGCTGTTTTGCACAGTTATAGCAATCGCCACAGCGGTTAGGACATAAATAACCTCATGAATAGAGCCTCCTAACCCATAGCCTAAACGGTTTGATTTCCTGATTCTGCAACTGTCAACTGTCCACTGTCCACTGTCCACTGCTATAACATCGGGTGAGAGACATGAAAAACTTGAATCTACCAACCCTAAAATTAGACAGCAACCTTGACAGCCATCTTGACTCACCATTCATCGAAAAAAATGGCTTGCTGGAGTTCAACCCCAAATTTATTAATCCCGAATTTTTGACAACCTGGACATTTGAGACAAAGCTGTACGGAGAATTAGTATCAATAGACCACTTTGTCATCACATTTCCTAATCGCGCCGCCCTAGAAGACTACGCCGAATCTTTTCGATCCTTCGGCGCCAAAATAGTTGAAGGCCCCGACTTGTTTCCCATTAACTTTTGTACCGCAAACATTAACATTCCCTCCGATTTGTGGCTGCATTTAATGACCTTATTAATGCCAGCCGGCGGCTTAATAGTATTGGATGCGCCCCACGCAGCCGGCGACCAAAAAAACCGCTTCCAGCAAGAAAGGGGATTGACAGCAGTTCACCACGTCGCGATTCGAGTCGAAAACGTTCAGAATGCTGCTAAAATATGGCAAAATAAAAACTTTCAACCCCTGTCATATCAACCTTTAGACTACGGCTCATTAACCCAGTGGTTTCTGCAAAACCCCGCCGGACAAATCATCGAATTAATCGAACGCCACCCCGGAAATAACGCCACTTTTGACTGCAAAAACATAGCAGGTTTGCGCTTGAGTGAATACGAAGCAATGACTAATGACTAATGACTACTGACTAATTACCAATTACCAAACAGTTTATGATAGCAGTAAAAATCCCAAAAGTCACTTTTCAACCCCCAACATTCAACTCATTTGAAGAAGAACGTCGCCACCGCAAACAACGTTTAACCGCCGCACTTCGGTTATTTGGTCGCTTCGGATTTAGCGAAGGAATTGCTGGACACATAACCGTCCGCGATCCCGAACACCTCGACCATTTCTGGGTCAATTCCTTTGGAATGCACTTTAGTTTGATTCGAGTCAGCGACCTAATTTTAGTCAACCACAAAGGCGAAGTAGTTGAAGGAAATAAACCCGTAAACGAAGCAGCCTTTGCCATTCATTCCCAAGTGCACAGCGCCCGCCCCGACGTAATCGCAGCAGCGCACGCCCATTCTCCCTACGGCAAAAGTTGGTCGAGTTTGGGCCGCCTGCTTGACCCGCTGACGCAAGATGCTTGTTCTTTTTATGAAGACCATGCCTTATTTGACGATTACACCGGAGTTGTTTTGGAAATCGAAGAAGCTAAACGCATCGCCAAAACTTTAGGTGAGAAAAAAGCCATTATTTTACAAAATCACGGGCTGTTAACAGTAGGTGAGACAGTAGATGAAGCGGCTTGGTGGTTTATTTCGATGGAACGTTCTTGTCAAGCGCAGTTAATGGCCCAAGCAGCGGGAAAACCGATTCTCATTAAGCCAGAATGTGCGCGTTTGACACAGCAACAAGTAGGCTCGCACCGCATGGGATGGTTTAGCTTTCAACCGCTTTATGACATGATTGTACACCGGGAACCTGACTTATTAGATTAACACATGATATCCGTAGGGAAACGGCACTGCCGTGTCCTAATATCCGTGGGGAAACGTCACTGCCGTGTCCTTTTTGCCGGACATAATTAGAAATTTACGCTGACACCGATTCAAGCCAAGCAATCAAATCCTCTTGACTGCTAAAATCCAACAAATTTTCACCTAAATCATCCAATTGTTCGGGAGATAGCTGCTGGATGCGACTTTGAATTTCCGGCGAAATCTCACCAGTGCGCCGCCCTATTTGACGCATAATTAATTCTATTTGCCCCTCAATTCTACCTTCTTGGCGGCCTTCTTGGCGGCCTTCTTGGCGGCTTTTAGTAATAGCACCGCGCTGGTCTTCAAAAAACATTTCTCGCTTTTCAAATTCGGCTAATTCATCAACGCTTAAATTACTTTTACTGGCGATTGAAAAAGCTGTATTAATTTCGGGTATTGATGCAAATTTTTCGGGTATTTCATCAAGCTTGGTAGCGTTTTTGATAAAATAAACCCAGCTTTGAATCAGGTTTTCGACTTGTTCCAATTCTTTATTGAATTTTGGCAGTTCTACAAAAAATAATTCTATTTCTCTGTAATATTCGATGTTTTCTTCGATTTCTTTAAAAACAAAATGGGTGAGAAACTTTTCGGTATTTTCAAACAGCACAAAATCTGTAATTGTTAAAGCAATCAGAGGATTTAATTTTGAGTAGCCTTCTCTCGGTTTTAGCTGAGTCGCGTAGGTTTTGGCTGCATTGTATATGACGCGCTTGGTAAAAGCTTCTACATTAATTACCTGCATTTCGATAATGACAGTTGTGTTGCCTGTAATTTTGGCTTTGACATCCAGGTAAGTGTCTTTTAAACCGGTAATGGCTGGTGCGGCGTAGGGATCGATGATTTCTAAGTCTTGAATTGTCGGCTCTGCGTTGTAGAGCATGGCATTCAGGAAGCTAATCAAAACTTCTTTGCTCTGGGGCGAAGCAAAGATTTTTTTGAAGCCAAACTCTGTTTTGGGATTGATGAAGTTCACAAGCGATCGCGCTAAACGGTAATTTTAAAACACTTAAAACTTACGCAGAGCCCAGAAACCGGGTTTTTTACCGAATTTGCTGGCTGCAATCAAGTATTTTTATACAAAACCCGGTTTCTTGATTCGGAGTGCACAATCCCTGACAGTATTTAATTGTAGGAATTCGATCATAACATTCCTTCCATTTCTAAATCTTCAATTGTCTGCAAACCGCGCGGATCGCCGACTCGCAAGAGGGAAGATTTCGCATCTTCCCGCACGCCCATATCTGCATCTTCTTCTAAAGATTCAATTAAAGCGTCGATCGCCCCAGCGTACACTACATTATTCGGCAATTCCCGCGCCAGTTGCCCGATCGCCCAAGCCGAGTTACTTCGCACAGCAGACACAGCATCTCCCCGCAGCGATTCAATCAACGGCGGAATCCCCGCAATCACCACATAGTAACCAACTTTTGCCATTTGACCCAGAGAACTCGCCGCCCACAAACGCACCGCCGAAATATCAGTTCTCAGAGCATCAATTAAGGGCGCTAAGGCGCGGTGATCTGTGCAATTTCCCAGGGCCCAAACTACCCCTTTGCGAACATAACCGTTCCAATCGCGGTTAAGTTGCTCGATCAGCGGTTCCACAGCATCGGGACTCGGATTTCGCCCCAAAGCATAGGCCGCACTCACCCGCACCAAGGGGCAACCGTCTCTCAACAAATTAATTAAATGCGAAATCGCGCGATCGTCCTGCAATTCGCAAAAAGCCCGCGCCGCCATCATCCGGTGCTGAGGTTCCGGGGATTCCAGCAAAGGCAGCATTTCCTCTGGATCTGGTAGCGCGGGTTCGGACTCGTCAAATTGATCCAAAGGGCTTTCCAGTTCCGTATCAAGATCGAGGGCGTTGGGGTAGTCGTTATTGTTCATAAAAAAACTTTACCGCACAGAGGATGCTACGGGTGCAACTCAGTCAACGGTCAATATAAATTAGCATTCCGGGCAATAAAAGCATTCCGATTCAAGACTCAAGTCCTCCTATTGTTCGCCCTGCTGGAGGAAGAGTCCTCATAATTTAGATGAATCCGAACTCTAGTTCTGACTGCCAACAAATACCTCTGGTTTTTCAAAGAGATTTGATCATCCAGACAGAATGACTCTCATAGCCTAATTTTTGATAGAGATTCATTGCAGGCTGATTGTTCAAGAAAACTTGCAAACCAATTTGCCTGTCGCCCCTTGAACGGGCCCAATTTTCTGCCTGAATAATTAAAGCTGCACCGAGTCCCTGACGGCGGTGTTCCGGTGCTATGTAGAGCAGAAAAATATGACCGTGGCGTTCTCCAGTGGTTTGGTCGATCGCATTTCCCAACCACAAACATCCGACAATCGATTTGAGATTGGCAGACTGCGAGGGGAGTGCAGAAAAACTTTCTCCCTCTTTCTGGCTGTTTTTCAGGCACTCTACCCACCAAAGCGGCGTCTGGTTAGAAAAATACTGCTCGACAGTTTGAGCCAAATGTCCCAATTCCCGATCGGGGTAAAGCTCTCGGTAAGTATGGTGCAGGAACTTTAGCAGTTTTGCGCGATCGAGTCCAGAACCCGATCGCAGCCCGTAGCCCGGTAATATCTCGGCTGACATCGGTTTAGCGGACACGGAGAGGGGAATAATTTAGCCCCAAGAAAATTGGATTAACTCCTGTCGCTTGCTTTTGGGGGATCGCTTCCTCAATTGGTGCCGGGGCAGCCATGTCAGCCGGCAAAAAGATGCGAGCGCTGACTGCTACCAGAGCCACGAAAAATACTAATATCGCTATAAGTGGAGCAATGTATTGACGAATGATAGCCATAACTGCACAAAAATGATTGTTGAGTAGATATGATCAAGTTTACCATAAAAATCTGTCAGTTATAATGGCGGGCAGTGGAAAATTAGCTCAAAACCAGAGCGATCGCCAATACCAACAAACACCAAATAAAATATTATGAGTGCCTCGCCTGCTGTTTACGAAGCTCTGGCTAAGTCAATTGTTTTTTTGAATCAAAAGCCGAACGCGCAAAATCAAGTTTCGCGCTTCCTGGACACCAACAGCTACTATATCGATCGCATATTCGACGACAAAGAAACCGGATTTTATGCGATCGGCTTCGGTTCCTCCGACCCCACAAAACCGCCAGTCCTAGTATTTCGAGGTACAGACTTCATCGACGGCGACGCTATGTTTTCCGACTCCCGCGACATTGGCTTACCAGAATTTGAAAAAAACAAAGATAGTATCAAAAACTGGCTCACAGAAATCGGTCAAGATACTGCCAAAAACCCCAGCAAATTATTGCCAGATGTCATCGGACACAGTTGGGGCGGAGCGATCGCTCAAATTGTCGCCAGCGAATACACATCTCTGACCGGCGATATATTGACTTTCAACTCTCCCGGAGTCTCAGCGAGTATCGCCAGCAATTTTCGGAAAAATCTCAGTAGAGCAGGCAACAAAAATGTCAGTCACTACATTGTCAGCGGAGATATTGTCAGCTTGTTTGGCGAAGCATTTATACAGGGAAAAGTATTTCTCCAAACTTTTACTGACCCGACTATTAATCCCTTAAGTGTTTTGGCAAAACATCGAACCGAAAATTTGTTAACTACTCCGCCCGCAGATTTTTTTCAGAGGCAAATTTCCCTCGAAAACTTAAACAGTATCGAGTTTAACTATAGTAACAACGACTCAGATTTTAACGAGTTTATCGCTGCGCTAAATTTTCCCCTACCAAATGTGTCAGTAGCAATCAGAACCAGAGGGGGTGCAGAGAGTTTGAGAACAGCCTCAGAATTTTCTTTTGTGGACTTAATCAGACAAATGCAATACGGTTTAGCTCCTCTGCAATCGAATTATTTATTGGGCGACATTCGCAACAATACTGCTACGGGCGGCAAGGGCGAGGATACAATTATCGGCAGCGGGGGTAACGATACTCTTAGAGGCAATCGAGGTAATGACAGCATCACCGGCGATCGCGGTGAGGACTTCTTGTACGGCGGCAGAGATAACGATTATTTGGAGGGTGGCGAGGGAAACGATTTGATGTCCGGCGAGTTTGGCAACGATATTTTGATCGGCGGTGCGGGGCGCGATCGCTTTGTACTGGAATCCGGCGGCGGAGGCGATGTAATTGTCGATTTTAAAAAGGGTGAAGATTTAATTGCACTGTCGCGGGGGCTAACTTTTCCTCTAATTATAGTCCGACAAGGTGGTGACGGAGCTGTAATTTCTATCCCGATTACTGGCGAAATTCTTGCTACTCTCACAGCCGTGTCGGCGAGTGACATTACGCAGACTGATTTTGTGCAGCTTTAGTGCGAGAAAAATTTGTAGTTTGGATATCGTAAAAGCGAGCCAAATTTAGTAAAAAATATTACTTATTTTTTACTAAATTCGTTTGGCTTGTTTTGTTGTTTTGATAATTTTATAATTGCAAAATTGAATAAATTAATATTGTTAATTAATCCAGTTTACAGTAAAATGAATTAACCAGGTTAACAACTAATTCCCGATTCAACCACAGGAAATAAAAAATATGCCTTCTTCCCCCGCCGTTTACGAAAATCTAGCGAAACAAGTTGCTTACATAGATAACAACCCCCAGTTTCAAACTGTCGTTCAAACTGGTTTGAGCGCTGCCGGCTACCAAATCGATCGCACTTTTGACGATCCGGGAACTGGATTTCACGCGATCGGCTTAATTTCCACCACCCCAGACAAACCGCCCGTATTAGTATTTCGCGGCACCGACTCCCTCGTAGACGATCTTGCCAACGCAGACAAGCGAAGCGTCGGTTTCAACCAATTTGAAGCCAACAAACAAGCCTTAGGAACTTGGCTGACAGAAATCGGTCAAGATACAACAAAAAACCCCGGCCGCTTGCCGCCAGACCTTCTCGGACACAGCTTGGGCGGCGCCCTAACGCAGCTAGCCGCCACAGAATTCACATCTGCGATCGGAGATGTTGTCACCTTCAATTCTCCCGGAATTGCTCAGAGCACAGTCAATACTTTTACACAGAAAGCTGGCGCCGGAAAAAATGTAACTCACTACATAGTTAGCGGCGATTTTGTTAGTTTGGGAGGAGAAGCTTTTCTGCCAGGAAAAGTTGTTTTACAAACATTTACTAACCCGATTATTAACCCGTTGCTGGCGTTAGACAAGCACACGCAATTAGGCTTATTAACAACTCCTCCTCCCGGCCTGACTCAGACAGAAATCTCTGTAAACCAGTTGAGCAGTCCTGATTTTACTTTTACAGATTCAGATTATTTAGAGCTGTTAAATGGCTTAGACTTTGCGCTCCCGGAAATAGGAGAAGCATTGCAATCGCGGAGCAGTTCAGAGCAGTTAAGAGCTACTCCGGGAAGCTCTTTTTTGGGAATTTTTTTTGCAATGCGAACTGCTCTCGACCTCTCTAAAATTAATAATTTAGTAGGCGACGATGCCAACAATACAGCATCAGGTTTTGGTGGGGACGATATTATCACTGGTAACGGAGGAAACGATACTCTCAGCGGCAACCGCGGCAACGATATTATCACTGGTGGTCTAGGAAATGACCAGCTATTCGGTGGCAAAGGAGATGACAATTTGAACGGGGGAGACGGGGACGACACCCTAGTTGGCGCAGTGGGTGCAGACATCTTAATTAGTGGCGCTGGACGCGACGTATTTGTGTTAGGAGCAGGTGCAGGTACAGATACACTTCTAGACTTTCAACAGGGTCAAGATTTAATTGGTTTGACCAAAGGTTTGAGCTTCAACCAACTGAGAATTACTCAAGGCGATATTTCAACAACCATCGAAATTGCCAGCAGTGGTGAAGTTATTGCCAGTTTCTTCGGCATACTAAATAGTCCGATTACAGCTAGCGATTTTATTTCGATTTAGTTGGCGATTAGCACTAAAGATATGCGGTAGGGACACAACAATGTTGTGTCCTCTATTTTATGGGCGCCAAGTAGGAAAGTCAACAGATACAATTTAATTAATCTGGATCGTCCAGTCCAGGCCGGGGCATAGATGCTAATTTGTACTCATCTTCTAGCGGCAAAAAGAAAATCGTCATCATACCGGGAATCACAGCCAGTGAACTGAACAAGAAATAATTTTGATAGCCCAAGTCTGCCTGTAAGTAGCCGCTAAAAACGCCCGGAATCAGCACTCCTGCGGCCATAAAAGCCGTTGTAATCGCGTAGTGGGATGCTTCATATTCGGGGCGAACAGTCCGCATTAAGAACACTGTATAGGCAGCTACACCAAGTCCGTAAGTAAATTGCTCGATCGAATTTACAGCATAAGCCCATTCAATCCCCGGTTGATTGATTGCTAGCAGCCAATACAGCACATTAGTTGAATTTTGCAAAATAGCCGTCGGCCACATCCATTTTTTCAATCCTTGTTTGGCAATCAAATAGCCGCCCAGTAATCCTCCGATTAACAGAAAAATCACGCCGACAGTACCCGATAGCAAACCCATCTGCGACGTAGAAACTGCCAACCCTCCCTTCTCAACTTTATCCATTAAAAAAGGAGGAGCCATTTTGAATGTTAAGGCATCGCCCAATCGAAAAATCAAGACATAAGTCACAATCCAGCCAATTTTATCTTGCTCGAAATAAGTTTTAAATGCCTCGATAAAACTCGTTGTCCGCTGCGGTGCACCCGCTTCGACAGCATAATTTTTAGGATAGGGAAGATACCAGCGCTGGAACAGATAAATCAGCACAAATATAATGGCACAAATGCCAAAGGCTGTCGCCCAGCCATATTTAAGCGCAGACACGCTAAAAGACGAGCCCAAAAGTGACAACTGAATGTCCTGATATACCTTCGTATCGCCCGCCGTTCCTGTTACTAAATGCTGTTCTGCTATTTTCCCTGCTAAGAACACCAATACACCGCTGCCGGCAATGACTGCCCCCCTGTAGGCGGTGTTGCGAACGCCGACAAATAGCGCTTGTTTGTCTTTATTCAGAACGTTTAAGTAAAATCCATCAATGGCGATGTCGTGAGTAGCGGACACAAAGGCGATCGCCGTAAATATCACCAGTGATATAATAACAGGTTCCGGCGTTAATACACCAAAAGCTAGCAACGCAAACAGAAAAATAGAAATAATTTCCGTTGTTAAAATCCACTTGCGTTTAGTGGAATACATATCAACGAGGGGCCCCCACAAACCTTTTAATACCCAGGGAAAAGACAACAAACTTGTCAATCCGATCATCTCGTTGCTGGTTCCCATCCCTTTCAAAAAAATCACCGACATTAAATTAACGACGGTGTAAGGGAGACCTTGAGCAAAGTACAATACTGATACCCACAATCCATCGATAGTTTTTTTTTCCATTGCAGATATATTTGGGCTAACTACTGAGCTGATTTACTGATCTGGTTTACTGAGTGCGATCGAGAATTCCGGTCAATTAAACCGCTGGCATCACAGTATATGTTATTCTGATGCGAGCGGCAGCCATACAAACAGTGTATTTTAGCATCATTCTGACTCACGCATATCTTCATTTTTGGAATAAGCCTGCAAAAGATTTTCTCCGTTAAAATGAACGAAGTCAGCGCGGACATTCTTATCCCAGTCGGAAGTGCCGTAAGTTCGCAAAAGTATGTTGACTTTCTATATAGTTCTCTCAAGAGGTAGTTAACGATGACAAAAACTCAAACAAAGGATTTTCCGCGTAGCCTTGACTTGTTTTGCGGCATTGGAGGGTTAACTCTGGGTTTTAAACGTGCTGGCATTCAAGCAATCGGCGGCATAGATTACTGTCAAAACGCCAAACAAACTTTTGAACGTAACCTATCTCCACTTCCCTGTTTGCTATCTGACTTAACACAGACAACCGTTTCCGAGATAGAGGAGTTCTTTGAAATTTCGGTAGCAGAAATCGATATTATTACTGGGGGAGTACCATGCCAAGGATTTAGCACCGTTGGCAAGCGAGAAAGCGCAGATCCTCGCAATTCTTTATGGCGTAATTTTCGCGATTTGGTGGCTGAAATTCGTCCTGCTTATGTGATTATCGAGAATGTTGAAGGAATGCTGGTAATGCAGGGAGGCAAGGTGCGTGATTCAGTCATTGCTAGCTTTGCTGATATCGGATATCACATGAAATGTCGTCTTTTAAAAGCGGCTGACTACGGCGTACCACAACTGCGAAAACGTGCTTTTTTTATAGGTTGGCTTGATGGATTGTTGCCGCCTGAATTTCCACTGCCAAGTTCTCACTCTTATGTGAATGTAGCTGATGCAATTTCAGATTTGCCGCCATTAAATGCTGGAGAAATTTGTAAAAATTACCAGATTATGCCGCAAACTGACTATCAAATAGCTAGACGAAAAACTGCCAATATACTGCTACATCACGAGGCGGCCAATCATTCACAAAAGTTAATTGAAATTCTGAAGTATATCCCAGATGGTGGCAACCGAAAGTCAATTCCCGATCGCCTTCAACCAGCCAGCGGTTTTCACAATAGCTATGCTCGACTAGCTAGTGATAAACCAGCTATTGCTGTAACATCTAACATGAGAAAACCTTCGTCTGCACGATCCACTCATCCAAGTCAGCATCGGGGATTGACTGTCCGCGAAGGATTGAGGCTGCAATCTTTTGACGATGATTTTGAGGTGATTGGTTCGAGAACATCACAGTACCTTCAAGTCGGAAATGCCGTACCGCCACTACTCGGATTGGCGGTAGGAAAGGAAGTTGTCAAGGCTTATCAAAGCCATTCAGATGATGAAATTGTTAGAGCCCGATCGCAAAAAATAAAGCCACTCAATTCAGAGTTAATTTTTCCGATTCAGCTTGCTCTTGAAATCACAGTTTAACTTTGATAATAAGTAAGAGAGTTGTGTTGGGGATCTCGATCGCCAATAAATGCCAGCAGCCTGCCAACAGCACTAGGATTCTGTTCAACGTGAGCAAGATAGTGAAGCATTTCATGCACGGCTGCATCCTGCTTTTGCCAATCCCAGATATTCACGGATTTAATGAGCTCGTCTTGTGCGAACGAAATGATACCGCTGTCGCTAAGTACAGAACTCGCTTCCCCATCTATGGAGAGTACAAAAGCCACACCAAGGATTTGATTGCCTGTTACTTGTTTCTGGAAACTTCCCAATTGTTGCTTGAGGTTCTTCAGGGAAATGTGACAGTCTTTTACTTCTATTGATATTTCTAGATCCAGGCCATAATAACAGTCAATATCTCCAAAACGCCGCTGTCTGGACGAACCTGTGCGTACCTTATCAACGACAAAGCTGAGATGAGGTCGATCGGCTTTGAAATAACCGCAAGCAATGGCTTGAAAAACTAAACCTCCATTCTCATCTGGATCGCTGCGCGGGTAATTGCTTACAATCTCGGAAAATAAACGAACTCGTAAAGATTCTCTAGTAACAAATATGTTCTTTGGCAATCGTTCAAGACCAAAATCAATAAGTTGTTGGCAGAGTTGAAATCGTCCCGACTCGGACAGACGAAAACAGAGAATCAGTAGGTCTTGAAACTTTTGCCATTGACCTGTATTGTAAACATAAGCACTGGGATATTTTGAACGATTGAGACTGTGAAAAAATTGAACAAGTGACTCTTCTATACGTCCGATACCTACTTGAGTTGATTGACCAAATTTTAAAGTTAGTGTATTTGCCTGTTGTTCTCCCCGTTCAGTGACAACTTGATAGCGTTGAAATAATTGTTCAATTGTCAGATGCTCTCTTAATCTTTTGGCAGAGTCATCAACATTAGATAGACGCTGTGCAACGATCGCAAAATCAAGGGCAAGACCGAGGATATACTTCATCCGGGTAAACCGGCTACCTACATACTCCAATACCTGTTCGATGATTGTCTGTTCGCTATTTGCCAGTTCGTCAGGCTCAAAGTCAGTTCCAAAGTGTGGCGAGAGGAATTCTTGAATTGCTTCAATCTCAGGATCAGTGCGTTCGTACATTGAAAAAATAGAGCGATTGTATAGAAAATACCAGAGTTAAGTATAAGCGATCGCCAGTTCAGTGTATTTTCGCCCAAACTTGCACCGATGTGCGAAAATGTCAAGCGGACGCTCAAACCAAAAGTCCGTAAAGGACAGTTAAACGCTCTCTCACACATTCCTCATGCGAAAAACCAAAACATTCTTTTTGTCAAGCCTGTTCTCGATCGGCTTAACAATCAGTTTTCTGCTGACTCCCGGTTGGTTATCAAACTTGTTCCCTTCACGGGCGATCGCAACTCTCCCCCCACAAACCCAAACCAGCGAATTTCGGGCCTTCTGGGTGGACGCATTCAACCCAGGTTTCAAAACCCCTCAAGAAGTCACAAAGTTGATTGCAGACGCGCAGAGGGCTAATGCCAACGCGATCGTTGCCCAAGTCCGCCGCCGTGGCGATGCTTTTTATACGAGCGCGATCGAACCCCGCACCACCGATCCCAATGTTCCAGCAGGTTTCGATCCCCTGCAAGATTTGATCGGCAAAGCCCACGCCGCAGGTATAGAAGTATACGCTTGGATGGTGACGCTACCAGTAGTTTCCGGTGGCAAACTTCCCGCCGGTCACGTTTGGCAAAAACACGGGCCCAATGCCTCAGGAAAGGACAATTGGGCGATGCTGACTTCGGGCGGCGAAGCTAAAGGTTTCCTCGATCCCGGTAATCCAGACGCCCTAGATTATACTGTTTCCGTCTATTTGGACTTGCTGAAGCGCTACGATGTGGATGGCGTACAGTTGGATTACGTGCGCTACGCTGGGCCGAATTGGGGCTACAATCCGACTTCGATCGCCCGTTTCAACCAGCAAAACGGTCGATCGGGCAAACCCGCACCCACAGATCCCCTGTGGATGCAGTGGCGGCGCGATCAGGTGACAAATTTAGTACGAAAGCTTTATGTAGAAGCCCTAGCAATTAAACCGCGCGTGAAAATTACCGCCGCCACCATCGCCTGGGGAGACGGCCCGAAAAACGATCGCGACTGGATGCAAACTCAACCTTACAAAGAAGTCTTGCAAGATTGGCGCGCTTGGCTAGAAGAAGGTATTCTCGACATGGCGATGCCGATGACTTACCAGCGCGAATACAAGCGATCGCAAAAAATCGCTTACGACAATTGGATCGAGTACGCCAAAAACCACCAGTACAACCGCCAAATTGCGATCGGCCCCGGCAATTACCTCAACTACATCGAAGACACCCTTTCGCAAGTCCGCCGCGCCGAAGCCCCTTCAGCCCTTGGGAATCACGTTGCGGGTACTGTCCTGTATTCCTACGCTAGCAGCAACGTGTACACCAACGTTGAACTGCGAACTGGCGGCAACAGCAGAGATTTACCCCGTCAGCCTTGGAAATACCTGCCGAAAAGCAACGATCTATTTTACACCGCCCTCTCGCAGCCGAGTCAATACGTTGACGGCGCTACGGGCAGAACCGTTGAAACTCAGCCGGTGTGGACAATGCCGGCAGCGGTTCCCGATATGCCTTGGAAGTCGCGGCCTACTGCTGGGGCGATCGCCGGAAATTTGCAGCAGTGCGATCGAACTTGCGACGGTGCGAGTTTGACATTGCAGGCGATCGATGCTACTAGCAAGGCGCGGCAACTGCGCGCGGATGGTAAAGGATGGTTTGGGGCGATCGAGCTTGCGCCCGGTTCTTATCAGTTGAAAGTTGACGGTAGTCAAATTCAACAAACAGTTAATGTTGTCGCTGGCGGAGTCACAAAAGTGAATTTCGGAGCCTCTTAATCTACTCATTCTAGTGGTTCCTAGGCAGAGCCTGGGAACCAGTTAAATATCAATTCCGGTTGCACCAGAATATAGACGACACGGCAGTGCCGTGTCCCTACCCAACCAAAATAATATTGTAGGGACACGGCATTGCCGTCTCCTCATTTCTACCCAAAATAATATTATAGGGACACGGCATTGCCGTCTCATCATTTCTGCTAATCATAATTCCGATGTTACTGGATTTGATCTAAGATATGAGTTACAATAAAATTATCAATTAGCGAGGGAACTATGCTGAGTACAGAAGCTCCTTTCACGCTCCGCAAATGGACAGTTAAAGAATATCAGAAGCTGGGAGAGATGGGATTTTTTCACCCAGAGGAACGAGTTGAATTAATTTCAGGAAATATTATCAGAATGAGTGCAAAAGGAACTGCCCATACTTCCGCAACTAGACGCACTGCGACGCTTCTGCGCGCTCTTCTCGAAAACCTGGCTGCTGTCTATACTCAAGATCCGATCGCCCTCGATGACAATTCCGAACCAGAACCCGATATCGCCGTAGTCAGAATCGATCCCTTGGACTACGCCACTCACCATCCGACTCCCTCAGAAGTATATCTAATTATCGAAGTGGCAGACAGCAGCTTGGCTTACGATCGCGAAATTAAGGCCAAAATCTACGCGCGATCTGGAATTGCCGATTATTGGGTACTAAATGTAAATGACAGACAACTGCACATTTTTAGAGAACCCGCTGAAGATGGATATCAAAGCGAAGTAATTATTGGGGAAATTGCGAGCATTTCACCGCTGCAATTTCCCGCTTTTAATATCGCAATTCAGGAAATGCTGCCACCGATTATATCAAATTGAAAACCGCCATCAAACTAATACAATAATTGCAGTCGATTTTAATCCAATACGGTTCAGATAAAACGGCGCTTGAAATAACGGAAGACTCAGAATATCACGTAATTTTAACCGCCTACTCTTCAACCCACGCACCATCTGGGTTTTGTCGGTGTAGACGCGGTTTCAACCGCCGTCTAATCTGATCTTATCTAATCGCTTTCGAGAATCGCAGCCAACAAAGCTTGCTGAGCGTGCATCCGATTTTCCGCTTGATCCCAAACGCGCGATCGCGAACCTTCAATTACTGCATCCGTAATCTCTTCATCCCGGTGTGCCGGCAAACAGTGCAGTACAATTGCATTGCGATCGGATAACTCTAGAAGTTTTTCATTTACCTGATAAGGCTCAAACAAAGGAATCCTGAGTTTCGCTTCCTCTTCCTGTCCCATACTCGCCCAAACATCAGTATAAATAACTTGAGCATTCTTCGCCGCCGCTGCCGCATCAGCAGTCACAATAACTTCTGTTTTTCCATTAGCAATTGCCTGAGCTTTTGCCACAATCTCAGGATTTGGTCGGAAATCTTCAGGACAAGCAATTCTGACATTCATCCCTGTCATTGCACAGCCTAACATCAGCGAATTTGCCATGTTGTTACCGTCGCCAAAATAAGTTAATGTCACTCCTTCCAGCTTACCAAAACACTCTTTGACTGTCATTAAATCCGCCAACACTTGGCATGGATGTTCGTCATCTGTCAGGGCATTAATCACAGGAATTTTTGCATAATTGGCAAATGTTGCTAAATCCTTTTGATCGAAAGTCCGAATGGCCAAAACATCCAAATATCTGTCTAAAACCCTGGCTGTATCTACCAAGGGTTCGCCGCGGCTGACTTGCGTAACGTTGGGATTGAGGTCAATTACTTGCCCTCCCAATTTATACATTGCCACAGTAAAACTCACCCGCGTTCGTGTTGAAGCTTTGGAAAATAACAAGCCGAGAACTTTATTGCGTTTCAGCTTGACCATTCCTGATTTTAAACTGGCTGCTAGATCCAGCAAATAATTTAATTCATCAATGCTTAAATCTGCCAGACTTAATAAATCTCGCCCTTTTAATGAATCCATGCTTTCCCCACACACAAAATTCTAACTGTGTCTTAAATTTTAGCCGGCAGAGGCGGGTTTTGTTTCAAGGTTTATGCGGGCAATTGATCGATCGCGCGATCGATCAAATCGCAACCTTGCTCCACCGTTTCTACCACAGCCAACAGGCCCCGTAATTCAGCAGCACCGGGGAAACCCTTAGCATACCAGGTTAAGTGCTTGCGCGCTTGACAGACACCGCTTTCACCTTTATATTCCCACAAACCCCGCAGATGTTCCTTAGCACATTCGAGGAGTTCAATTGGTGTCGGAGGTATCTTTTCCACACCAGTTTTCAAGAAATAATCAACTTCTCCCACCATAAAAGGATAGCCCAAAGTTCCCCGCGAACACATCACTCCGTCAGCGCCGGTTTCTTCCAGACACCGCATCGCTGCTTCCACTGAAAAAATGTCTCCGTTACCAATAACGGGAATCGATAAAACTTCCTTAACGCGGCGAATCCACTCCCATTTTGCCGGGCCAGTGTAACCTTGCGATCGAGTGCGGCCGTGGATAGTAATCATTTTTGCTCCCGCATCTTCCATCCGCTTGGCAAAGTCCAAAATATTAATTTCTTTATCCGTCCAACCGATGCGAGTTTTAACAGTAACAGGAACATCTACAGCTTCCACAACCGCCCGCACAATTGCCTCGGCATTTTCTGGATCTCGCAGCAAAGAAGAACCGCCGCCGTTTTTAGTAATTTTGTTAACCGGACAGCCCATATTAATATCAACAGTATCCGCTCCTTCTGCCACAGCTTTCTGCGCCGCTTCTGCCAAGAAATTCGGGCGACAGTCAAACAATTGAATGCTAATTGGGCGCTCGTTTGGGTCAATTTCCATAATTCTCGGCAGTTGCTTCACGTAGTGCAAACCCGTAGCATTCACCATTTCGGTGTACATCATCGAATCCGGCGCGTAGCGGCGCACCAGGCGGCGAAATACCAAATCGGTAACGCCGGATAAGGGCGATTGCAGGACGCGGCTTTTGACTTCAAAGTCGCCGATTTTGAGCGGAGTTGCTAATTTTTCTTTTAATTCGGGAGATAGAGTAAGCATAGTCGATCGCACTTTGAATTCTAATATCTGTATATTCCAATACTGTTCAGTTAGCGCTGTTTATTGCTCGGAGATCCCCCTAAATCCCCCTTAAGAAGGGGGACTTTGAAAATACTCTTGTCCCCCCCTTCTTAAGGGGGGCTAGGGGGGATCAGTCTTAAGTGAACCGTATTGCAGTATATTCTACTACACTTTCGGTAGTTTACAGTTGTTCATTATATTTTTAGCCGATGATTGAGTGACAGCTAAAAGTATATTTAACCAGACTGTAATGCCTATTTTACAGCGGGCGATCGCCCGAATTCGAGTATTGTCAAACCAGCACCCAAAGCCCAACCCGGACAACTCGTCAATCTATATGCCACTGTCCCTTGACGAGCGATCGATCTATGGGGCGTTACCACCAATGGGCGATCTACTTACGAAAAGTGCCACCCAAGTCATATTTTTATTGTTTAATTCTGCCGCACCCAGCCTTCAGCCTTCAGGCGACTAATGCTTAAATTTATTGGGATGCTGCAAAATCATGACATCAGATCGTTTTAAACTACAATTGTTGGATTCCCGACGATGCCGATCGAACATTATAAAAATTGTAGAGAATTCCTATGGACGCCGCAGCACTCTGGCAACGCTATCAAGACTGGCTTTACTATCACGAGGGATTGGGACTTTACCTCGATGTCAGCCGCATGGGGTTCGACGACGCTTTCGTAGCAGCAATGAAACCCAAATTTGACAAAGCTTTCAAAGACATGGCAGCTTTAGAAGCAGGAGCGATCGCCAATCCCGACGAACACCGCATGGTGGGCCACTACTGGCTGCGAAACCCCGATTTAGCTCCCACTCCAGAATTAAAACAAGAAATAGTCGAAGGCATAGCACAAGTCGAAGATTTTGTCAAAAAAATTCAAAGCCGCGATATCAAACCGCCATTTGCTCCACAATTTACCGATATAATCTCGATCGGCATCGGCGGTTCCGCCCTCGGCCCCCAATTCGTCGCCGAAGCCCTATCACCAGACATTCCACCCCTAGCAATTCATTTTATTGACAACACAGATCCCGCTGGGATCGATCGCATCCTCAACCAACTCAAAGACAAACTCGCCAGCACCCTAGTAATTACCATCTCCAAATCCGGCGGCACCCCGGAGCCCCGCAACGGCATGATCGAAGTTCAAAAAGCCTTCGCAGCCCAAAAACTCGACTTCGCCAAACAAGCAATTGCCATCACCGGCACAGACAGCAAACTAGACAAATTAGCCAAATCCGAAGGCTGGATTACCACCTTCCCGATGGCAGACTGGGTGGGAGGACGCACTTCGGAACTCTCAACAGTAGGACTTTTGCCAGCAGCCTTGCAAGGCATCGACATTCGGGCGATGCTCGAAGGTGCGAAAGTTATGGACGCAGCTACCAGAATTACCGACATTAAACACAATCCTGCCGCCATTTTAGCCATGTCCTGGTATGATGCCTGCAATGGACGTGGCGAAAAAGACATGGTAGTTTTGCCATACAAAGATTCCCTGCTATTGTTCAGCCGCTATTTGCAGCAATTAGTCATGGAATCTATAGGCAAAGAAAAAGATTTAGATGGCAACATAGTTCATCAAGGAATCGCAGTTTACGGCAACAAAGGTTCAACCGATCAACACGCCTACGTCCAGCAACTGCGAGACGGCGTGCCGAATTTCTTCCTAACATTTATCGAAGTATTGGAAGACAGACAAGGCATTTCTGTGGAAGTAGAAACCGGAGTCACTTGTGGAGATTATTTATCTGGTTTGTTGCAGGGAACTCGACAAGCTTTGTACGAAAATCACCGAGATTCAATCACAGTCACGATTCCCCAAGTCACCCCTCGGACAGTAGGAGCATTAATCGCCCTCTACGAAAGAGCCGTAGGTTTTTACGGTTCCTTGGTGAATGTCAATGCCTATCACCAGCCAGGGGTGGAAGCAGGCAAAAAAGCCGCTGCTGCTGTGTTGGACTTGCAGCAACGGGTACTGCAAGTGCTCAAAGACGCCCAAACACCTCTATCTGTAGCAGAAATAGCCAAAAAAGCCGGCAGCCCAGAGCAAATTGAGACAATTTACAAAACTCTGCGGCATTTGGCCGCCAACGGGCGCGGCGTAGCTTTGGAGGGAAATTTAGCACAGCCTGTTACTTTAACTGCAACTTATCAAGAGAATTAAACAGTAGAATAAAAAATTAAAAGTGAAATTACTCACTTTTAATTTTTAATGTTTAATTTTTAATTTCCCCCCATGCCCTTGACGATTCTGGTTGCTGACGACGATTTTGCGACTCGCTTGTCGATTACCGATTATCTGGAAATTATCGGATACTCTGTCATCGCTGCTGAGAACGGCAAAGAAGCTTTAGGGTTGGTACAGGAATTTCAGCCCCACTTGATTGTTACCGACATTACAATGCCCGAAATGGATGGCTACGAATTTGTGCGACGAGTTCGGACTCGTCCCGCTTTCCGCTTGCTGCCAGTGATTTTTTTGACGGAACGCACGAGCACTGAGGAACGGATTCGTGGCTATCAGATGGGGTGCGACAATTTTCTGGCTAAGCCTTTTGAACTCCAGGAATTGGGGGCGGTAATTCGCTCTTTGCTCGATCGCTATGCTCTAATTGCTCAGGCACCGTCTCGTTCCCCGGAACCCGAACCGATGCCATTAGAGGCACGCAGCAGAGCCAATGACAAGCCAGAAACGGATTTTTTAACTCAAAAGTCAAAAACGGGTGATTCCCTACGGGAGAGCTACGCCGCGCGTGCATCTCCAAGCCCAAATGCTCCGAAATTGACGCAGCGAGAGCAGGAAGTGCTAGATTTGCTGACAGAAGGTCTTTCTAATGTTCAAATTGGCGATCGGCTCCACCTCAGTCCTCGCACCATCGAAAAGCACGTTAGCAGCTTGTTCAGAAAAACTGAAAGAAACAACCGTGCAGAACTCGTGCGCTTTGCGATGGAACACCATTTAGTCAGATAACCGCAAACCGCTTTTGGCACGAAAATTACCTGCACTTAGCCCACAAATATGAATAACAGCACACTCAAAAATTACTTAAAAAATGAGAAAATTCTATATGCTGTCGCATTAGCAGCTTCCATAATATTCTGTATTTCCATGACATCAATGGGAATCACCAAGTTTTACAGCGTTTTACAGGGAGGAGAAAACTATAACGATTTCCCTACCAGCCGTTTCAGTGTCATCAGACTTCTAATTAACGGTTCCTACTTAATAGCAACAGTTACATATATTATCTGGTTAATTCAAAAAAAGGCGACCAGTTCCAGCTTTTTAGATATTTGCAAGTATGCAATCCCCTTTCTGGCACTTGCCCTCATAGCTTATCCCGCAAGCAGTGATATTTATTTGTACTTGCATTACGGATCGTTGAGCTTACATAAAATAAATCCTTATCTTAATAGTTCCTCTACATTTGTTTCTAACGTATCTCCCTTCCTCCACTGGCGGCAAACTTCTACCTACGGCCCAGTTTCTCTATTCTTTTTTGCTATATCAGCACTTGCTTTACCAATTAGCCCTCTACTGGGAGTTTATATTTTTAAAATAATCTGCGTCTTGGTACATACACTCAATGCCTACTTGATTTGGAGGTTGCTAACAAACTATGAAAACCGTAACCTCATAACAATAGCCTATTTAATCAATCCAATTTTGTTAAACGAGCAGATCGCTAATGCTCACCTTGACGTATTTCTTGCTAATACATTGATTGTTTTAATAGGATATCTTTACTATCGGCGATATGTTTTGGCAGTTTTAGCAATTTGGGTGGGTTTTCTCGTCAAAACATTGCCTATTATTTGGCTGCCCTTAGTTTTTGTCTTTCTCTGCAAGCACCGTCGGTGGAGAGATTTAGCAGTATTAATCTTACTTTCTTTATTAATTATCGTGGTGGTAACTTATACATTTCTGCCAACAGTTTCAGCTTGGAGAAGTTTGTTAAATCCAGGAGTGTCGGGGGCTACAGCTCGATCGTTTCACCATGCTATCAATTTATTTCTGAATTTTTTCCCCAATGTAACTGTTGAAGCCAGGGAAAGTATTTTATCATTCCTCAAATATTTTGCGTATTTAAGCTGGATACTTTACTATGCAGGGACGTTAATTAAATCATATTTCCGCAAAAATGATTCGGCAATTAATTTGGTATCAGATATTGGATGGACGACTCTAACTTTGTTTTTGTTTGCTACACCTTGGCTAATGCCTTGGTATCCATCAATTTTGCTGCCAATTGCTGCTTTAAGTATCAATTCTCCCAATTTTGTATTGACAAGTTTAACTTTTTGTTTGTCACCAAGTATCCTCTTGGGAGGGGGTGCTGGAAAAAATCTGATATCCCTAGTGACGAGTTTTGTCAGCGTTGTCCCCCCTACAGTATTGCTAATATTCGGGCGGAAGAAGGCACTTTTTTAAATTGATTGCTTGCCGCTAACTCGGAATTTTTCTTGACTGATAACATACTCCAACAAACCCTCCGAAGCGTCCATCAGCAAATCAATTACCCGATCGAATCCCTCCGGCCCACCATAGTAAGGATCGGGAACTTCTTTCAGGTCGTATTGCTGGCAAAAATCGCACATCAAGCGCACTTTATCTTTGTATTTCCCCGCAGTATCAACAGCAAGAATATTCCGATAATTGTCCCGATCCATCGCCAGAATCAAATCGAAATCTTCAAAATCTTTCTTTTTAAATTGGCGGGCTGCGCCTAACAATTCAATGTCTCGCTTCCTCGCTGCCAACGCCATCCGGCTGTCAGGGGGGCTACCAATGTGATAGCCGGCAGTTCCAGCCGAATCGCAGGTGATGCGATCGCCCAAACCAGCTTTTTTTATTAAGTGATTCATGATATTTTCTGCTGAGGGCGATCGGCAGATGTTTCCCAGGCAGACAAACAATAATTTAGTCATTAGTCAGTTGGCAGTTGGCAGTGGCTAATTGGCAGTTGGCGGTGGCTAGTTGGCAGTTGGCAGTTACCAGATTTTAGTCAACAGTTAATAGTTGGTAGTTACAAGATTTTAGTCAACAGTCAACAGCTAACAGTCCAATGACTACTGTCAACTGTCAACTGTCAACTGTCAACTGTCAACTGTCAACTGCCAACTGACTTAGAAACCAGGGAGATTCAGTCCGCCGGTGAGTTCTTCCATTTTCTCCCGCATCGTTGCCGTAGACTTAGTGTAAGCATCCAGCATCGCCACCGTGACGAGTTCAGAAACCACATCAGCACCTTCACCGATCGCATCCGGCGAAATTTCCACCCGGCGGGGTTCTTGGTTGCCGCTGAGAAAAACCTTAACCAAGCCGCCGCCGGCAGTTCCCTCAATTTCCATTACATCCAACTCTTCTTGGAGCTTTTTAGCTCCTTCTTGAACCTGCTGAGCTTTTTTGAAAGCTTCAGTCAGTTCCTTCATTTTGCCCAGGCCGAAGCCAAATCCTTGTCCTGATTTTGTCATAAAAACACTAGGTAAGTGGGAAACTCAGAGTCTTTAGACCTGAGAGAAAAACGACCAGGCGGTTTTAACCGCATTGAATCTTTCCATTACCGCCGGGCGAGTTGTTCGATCAGGTGTACTTTTGTAGTGTACTTTCGATGGGACAATTACCATCTCAAACCTTACAACCCTGTACGCATAATGTTTGCTCGATTAGAGCCTACGAAAGCGGGGTGATGTTAGCTTGTCGGTCAATGTTATCAGGGCTTGCGCAGGGCTAGCAGCACTGTAAAGCGTGACTTTAGAACTGTTTAACCACTAGCGACAGAGCAGGGGACAGCTTCGCATCCACAGGGTGTCGTGACCTAAATAACGTAGTCAGTTAAGACTATAGCTGGTCATAATAGCTTGCTTCGAGACTTGCTCGCGACCAAGCGAGCGTGTCTTTAGACCAGAGTTCCTGACAGCTAGTTTCTGATGGTGTGTGGGCTGGCAGTTTGCCGCCTTCGTATTACTTCAATGATGCCTTAGAAAGGGAACTCTCCCAGTATTCTAACTTCTGGCTCCAACAACAGCGACCACCGCTGCTCGACTTGCTGTTGAACGTGGCGGATCACTTGAAAAATATCATTGGCCGTTGCCGACCCGCAGTTAAGTATAAAATTAGCATGGCGCTGAGCTACTTGTGCGCCGCCGATCTGATATCCCTTCAGTCCCGCTTGTTCGATTAACCAACCTGCCGCCTTCGGGCTGGGGTTGCGGAAAACTGAGCCACAGCTAGGCAGATGGTAGGGTTGACTCGTCCGCCGCTGGCTAAAATTGTGATTAGTTTCTGCCATTACTTGCGATCGATCGAATCCTGGCTGCAACTGGAAAGTCGCTTCTGTTACCAGGCGATCGCCCCCTTGCAACAGAGAAGTCCGGTAGCGATAGCCCAAATCTCCCGGTGTGAGAATTTCCAGCTTACCACCGGGGGATAGGACGCGAGCATTGACCAGAATATCAGCAGCACAGCCCCTGTGAGCCCCCGCATTCATCACCACAGCCCCTCCCACGCTGCCAGGTATACCAACCGCCCATTCGAGACCTTTCCAGCCCCGTTTAGCAGCCAACCAAGCGAGACGAGGGATTGACTCCCCCGCCCCGGCTGTAACTTGACCTGTTTCTGCATTAAAATTTACCTGTTTCAGGTAGCGAGTGCCGACGACCAAACCGGACAAACCCCGATCGCTCACCAACAGATTAGAACCCGCGCCCAGCAGAGTCACCGGCACTCCTTCATCCTGTGCCCAGGCAAAACTCGCTTGTAAATCCTCCAAACTGCGGGGAGCCACGTACCACTCGGCCGGGCCGCCCACTCGGAAGGAAGTCAGACCGGCCAGCGCCACTTGGGAGTTAATCTTACAGTCAGTTCCCCGCAAAGAAATAGGAGAATACACTCGCCGATTTTCCTTAACAGAGGAGTCATTCGAGATAGTCACCATCTTGAAAATCCTTAAAAATACATTCGCTTGAAGAGGTGGTTGAAAATTCATTTACGCAACTTATGTCGCTGCTTTGAGCGAGCCGCTCTTCCAGCGGTGTCGGTAGAACCTGCACCGCCATCATGTCGAGCTAATCCCGCATCTGAGAGCTAATCCGGGCGATCGGCTGCTTGATAAAAAGCCATAACCTCTGGAATAATCTGATTCAGATTACCAGCACCCAAAAACAGAGCCAAATCCCCCGGTTGCAGATTTTCGGTTAAAAACTTACTTACCGATTCCAGAGAAGGCGCAAACACAACTTCTCGGCCTTCTTTAGCAATCAAATCAGCAACTTGCTGCCCGCTAATCTCTCCTAAATTCGGTTCCCCAGCACTATAAATATCGCAAGCCACAACCAAATCGGCATCCCCAAAAGATTGAGCAAATTCTGGCAAAAATGTCAGAGTCCTGCTGTAACGGTGGGGTTGAAAAATAGCAACTACTCTTCGGGATTGGGGAGTCTTGTCGCTACCTTCGATCCGCAAGCGAGCCGCCGCCAAGGTGACGAGAATTTCGCTAGGGTGGTGGGCGTAGTCGTCCACAAACAAGATGTCATTGTGAAAACCCCGCACCTCAAAACGGCGACGAGCTCCTTCAAAGCCAGCAATTGCTTTGGCGATCGCCGAAAACTCCAACCCCAACAATCGACCCACTGCTACCGCAGCTAGTGCATTGCTGAGATTGTGTGTCCCCAGCAACTTCAACTCCATTTCCCCCAGGAAAGCTCCTCGCTCCCAAATTTGAGCCTTAGTGCTTTCGGCACCGTACTCCACCCCCGAAGCCGTGTAGTCAGCACCGCTATCCTGATGCAAGCTGTAGCTGACATTGGGCGCGAGGCAGTCTTTGACGATTTCGTCGTCTATGCAGCCCACCAAGGTTTGACAGTTTTGGGCAAACACCTTAAATATGTCTATCACCTGATCGAGAGTCTCGTAATGGTCTGGATGATCCAGTTCCACATTGGTCACTATGCCAATTTTTGCTACCAGCTTGACGAGAGAACCGTCGGATTCATCAGCCTCGGCAACTAAGTAGGGGCCTTCGCCGGCACGGGCATTACCTTCCCAGGCATTTACCTCGCCTCCGACTACGATCGTCGGATCTAGACCCGCAGCCATCAGCATGAAGCCAATTAAGCTGCTAGTAGTAGTTTTGCCGTGAGTCCCGGCTACGGCGATACTTTGGTAATCTTGAATTAAGGCTGCCAACACATCCGATCGATGAAAAATCGGACAGCCCAAATCTAAAGCAGCTCGATATTCGGCATTTTCCGGGTGAATTGCCGTCGAACAGACTACTTGAGGCAATCCCCCAATTGCTTGGGCGCTTGAACCGTTGCCGTTCAATTTGAGAGCTTCGGCTGTCGCGACGGAAGTTCCTACCGTACCAGCGACTGCCGAGGATACGACCCCAATCATCTCGCTGTCAGGACTGCTACCGTTGAGTGCCGTTTGAAATACTTCAAAATTGCTGGCGTCTTGACTCCAAAAAATATGAGCTCCCATTCCTTGCAAGCGCTCGGTTATGTGACTCGATTTAATGTCGGAGCCGTATACAGGCAACTTGCGTTTAGCTAGAATATAGGCAATGGCTGACATCCCAATCCCGCCAATGCCGATGAAATGAAATGGTCTACCGCTGAAATCAACAGAACTCGGCATCTTCGCTCCTCACACACCACGCCACGCCAATAACACGCGATATCATCAAAAAAATGGGTAGAAACCCCGTCCCTTCGGCAAGCTCAGGGCGAGCCTTATAGGACGGCTTTATATTCCCTTTCGGGAAGGAGGAGCATGGTTGCCTCTCCGTGGAGATATGGTTGTCTCCAAAACTCCCTTGTGGGGTAAAGTTAGCTTGTCGGTCAAAGTTTTAAGAGCTTTTTAGACTTGCAGCACCGTTCCAGTGACCTTAGAACTGTTTAACTGCAAATGACACTCTCAGGGGACTAGCTTCGCATCCTCAGTCGTGACTCAAAAAACGTAGTCAGTTAAGACTATAGCTGGTCAGAACGGCTCGTAAGAATCTTACAAGCCTCATGCCTGATAGCTGAGGTTCCTGACATCAAGAATTGTTTTTTTCAGGATACAGTTCGCTAGACATTTTTGTATACAATTCTCTGCCCTTCCCTAAATTTGGGGATTTGTAGAGAGGTTTGTCTTGTATCCTATTTGACTTAGTACCGAGTCGATTTCCGGAATAGTCACAACTATAAAATTGCAGGTTAGAGAGGATGGGCTTTGCAGTCTGGGGCAACAGACTGATTTGGGCCGATCGCATCGCATATTCCTGTATGATTTTTTTCCATCTCCTGGCTGTGCTGGGATACGTCAGCACAGCCGGGGGATGTTTTTATCAGAAAGAATTGGTTTAAAGCCGGAACCCTGATCGGGAGAAATTAAAAGAAAACTATTCATTACTCCAATTCTCTTGCTTTTAGGTAGAGGTCGCCCTCAAGCAGTCAACTGTCAACTGTCAACTGTCAACTGAATTAAGCCCGATGTGGGGTGAAACCCACAAAGATTTACCAAGACTACCACTTTGTATGGAAAAAGTAGCAATTTTGGGGGGGACTTTCGATCCGGTTCACTGCGGGCATTTGTTGATAGCCGAGACGGCGGTGAGTCAATTTGGGATCGATCGAGTCATTTGGGCGATCGATCGCACGCCTCGTCACAAGTCGCACAGTGTTTTGGCAAGTTTTGACCAACGGCGGGAAATGGTGGCTCTGGCAACGGCCGGGCGGTCGGATTTTGGACTTTTGCCAGTGGATACCAATCCCTCTGGAACTTCTGCTATTGACACCCTACTGTATTTACAAAATTTGGCGACCGAGGCTCAGCGTTACTGGATTATCGGTGCTGACGCACTCCAAACTCTCCCCAAATGGCCCCGCTGTGCGGAAATTGCCGGTTTGTGTGACTGGTTGGTGGCGGGACGGGAAAGTGTCGGAGTGGGGGAGTCGGAGATGGGAAAGTCGAGCATTGATGATTGGGCCGGAGACAATATGCAGGTTGAGACAAGTGCTGTTTGCTGTAAAGTTGCTGAACAGATGGCTGTTTTGGGAGTGCAACTTCGGTGGCAGGTTTTGGCGATGCGGGCGATCGAGATTTCGTCAAGCCACATCCGTCGCTGCTCGGCCGAAAGTCGCGACTTCCGCTACTTAGTACCGGAAAGTGTCCGAAGTTATATTGCGACTCACAGCCTTTACCAGCAACCAGCAGTCGAAAGCTGAATGCCTTGTGTGTTGGGATTTCTGCCTTCTAAAAAAGTTTAGGTTTTTTGGATAAACACAAAAAGTGAGAAAGGATCGAGCTTTGCGATATGATTTTGTCTCATAAGTCAATTCTTAAATTTTTCCAAAATTTCAGCCTGAGCTAAGGGCTGCCATCATTAGGAGGTACTAGGTGATTAGAGTCGCGATCAACGGTTTTGGACGTATTGGACGCAGTTTTACGCGCTGCTTGCTAGGCCGAGAAAATAGCCAGCTTGAGCTGGTAGCAATTAATGACACTTCCGATCCCAAAACTAATGCTCACTTGCTGAGATACGATTCCATGATGGGAACGTTGAAGGGTGTGGACATCAGTACGGATGAAAATTCGATTATTCTCAATGGCAAGACAGTTAAATGTGTGAGCGATCGTAATCCGCTCAACCTGCCTTGGAAAGATTGGGGTATTGATCTGATTATTGAAGCGACTGGTGTATTCGTTGACCAAGCTGGTGCATCGAAGCATATCACAGCAGGCGCAAAAAAGGTGCTGATTACAGCTCCGGGCAAAGGGCCTGAAGTCGGCACCTATGTGATGGGAGTCAACCACCACAACTACAAGCACAGTGACTACACAGTCATCAGCAATGCTAGCTGTACCACTAACTGTCTAGCTCCCGTAGTGAAAGTGCTTAACGACAATTTTGGCATCATCAAAGGCATGATGACCACTACGCACAGCTATACTGGCGACCAGCGCTTGTTGGATGCCAGCCACCGCGACTTGCGGCGGGCGCGGGCTGCGGCGATGAACATTGTGCCAACTTCTACTGGTGCTGCTCAAGCTGTGGCTTTGGTGATTCCAGAGTTGAAGGGTAAGTTAAATGGGATCGCCATGCGGGTGCCGACTCCGAATGTGTCGGTAGTTGATTTTGTGGCTCAGGTAGAGAAAAAGACTTTTACCGAGCAGGTAAATCAAGTTTTCAAAGAAGCAGCCGAAGGCCCGATGAAGGGGATTTTGGAGTACAACGATTTGCCTCTGGTTTCTTGCGACTATCGCGGAAATGATGCTTCTTCGATCCTGGATTCCAGCTTGACGCTAGTTATGGACGGCGACCTGGTAAAGGTGTTGTCTTGGTACGACAATGAGTGGGGCTACAGTCAGCGGGTTGTTGACTTGGCTGAATTGGTCGCCCAACGGTGGGAAGGCTAGATAGGACGTAAGGTGGAAACCGCGTCTTGTCAAACGATGTCCGCCTCCGCGGACTCAAGAATAACCCAATTGTAAGTGCCGCGTCTTCAACCCACGGAGGTGGGTTTTGTCTGTATAGACGCGGTTTCAACCGCCCGGTCTTCTTAGGCCCAGACCCTGCCTAACCCCCCTTAAAAAGGGGGGGACAGGAGTCTTCTCTAAAAAATGGGGGGACAGGAGTCTTCTCAAAGTCCCCCTTCTTAAGGGGGATTTAGGGGGATCAGGCCTCGGATATAAACGAGATTTCGCGATATCACACGGGTGAGCAGAAACCGGGTTTTTCCCCCAATATTTGGTTCAAACCCTTAATATCGGTAAAAAACCCGGTTTCTTTAGTCCCCGGCGTAAGTCCTGAAATTTTTTTGTAGATGCAGAGGTACAGTTGAAACCGCGTCTACACAAACGATGTCCGCCTCCGCGGACGGAAGAATAACCCAATTGCAACCGCCCGGTCTTCAACCCACGGAGGTGGGTTTTGTCTGTATTGACGCGGTTGCAACCGCCCGTTCTTCTACGGTAGAGTTGAAAAAACAAAATGTGATATGAAAAAAGCGTTAATTTGCGGTATATCCGGTCAGGACGGAGCTTATTTAGCTAAACTGCTTCTGGATAAAGGTTATGAAGTTTCCGGCACCTCCAGAGACGCCCAAATGTCGAGTTTCGGAAACCTGGCTCGTTTGGGAATCCGAGACAGAGTAAAACTAGAATCCATGTCTCTCAACGATTTTCGCAGCGTCTTGCAAGTATTGGCAAAAATTGCACCAGACGAAGTGTACAATCTAGCGGGTCAAAGTTCCGTCGGCTTGTCTTTTGAACAACCCGTAGAAACCCTCGAAAGCATTGCCACAGGCACATTAAATCTGTTAGAAGCAATCCGGTTTACCGGGGGGGAAATCAAACTTTACAATGCTAGTTCTAGCGAATGTTTTGGGGATACCGGAGGCACAGCAGCGGATGAAAACACGCCCTTTCGCCCCAGAAGTCCTTACGCTGTAGCGAAAGCAACGGCATTTTGGGAAGTAGCAAATTATCGGGAAGCGTACAATTTGTTTGCGTGTTCTGGTATTTTATTCAATCACGAGTCGCCGCTGCGGCCGGAGAGGTTTGTGACGCAAAAGATTGTATCTGTGGTGTGCCGAATTGCTGCGGGTAGTTCGGAAAAACTGCATTTGGGCAACATTTCGGTGCAGCGGGACTGGGGCTGGGCTCCGGAGTATGTGGAGGCGATGTATTTGATGTTGCAGCAGGATGAACCGGATGATTATGTCATTGCTACGGGTGTAAGTTATCCTTTGGAGGAGTTTGTGCGATCGGCTTTTGTGGCTGCGGGTTTGGATTGGAGGGAACATTTGGTAACTGATGCGAGTCTCTACAGACCGACGGAGATTGCGCTTGGCTTGGGGAATCCGGGTAAGGCGAAGGAAAAGTTAGGATGGGAGGCGAAGTACAAGATGCCCGATGTGGTGCGGATGATGGTGGAGGCGAGGATGGTTTGATGTTGTAAAATTCTGGGGTAAAAATATGGCACCAGAATATCCAACGGCTAAGGAGTGGTATAAAGCTAATCGCCAAGAGTTGAAAAAATATCGAGGTGAATGGATTGCGTATACTAATCATGGGGTAATTAGTCACGACTCAGATTATGACAAAATGAAGGATGGAATTACCCCTGATACACCTAAATTGAGTTATGTGCTTGGTCGCATATTTGAAAGCGAATTTGGAACTGCTGTCCGTTTCCCAGGATTCCACTGTAACTAGAGATTAGTTGATGACATTTCAAAGTGTGAAAAAATGCAAGTAGTTATACTAGCCGGCGGTCTAGGGACTCGTCTCCGAGAAGAAACAGAATTTCGTCCTAAGCCCCTAGTTGATGTGGGCGGGCGGCCGATTATTTGGCATATTATGAAGACCTATGCCCACTATGGTTTCCGGGACTTTATTGTGTGTTTGGGCTATCGCGGCAACATGATTAAGGAGTATTTCCTCAATTATGAAGCGATGAATAATGATTTTACTATTTGCTTGGGTCGCCAAAACCAGATTACCTATCACGAGGATCATAAAGAGCAAGATTTTAAAGTGACGCTGGCTGAAACAGGCCCAGACACCATGACTGGGGGGCGGGTGAAGCGGGTGGAAAAATACATTGCCGAGGATACCTTTATGGTGACATACGGTGATGGAGTGGCTGATATCGATATTGGGGCGCTGTTGGATTTTCACAAGTCTCATGGTAAGCTGGCCACTGTTAGCACCGTGCGCCCGATATCTCGATATGGTATTTTAGATGTGGACAACCAAGGCAAAGTTCTGGAATTCACGGAAAAACCTCAAATAGATGGCTGGGCAAGTGCAGGGTTTTTGATACTCCACCGCAGCATATTTGAAGATTTGACCGGGGATGATTGTTTCTTAGAGCGAGAGCCTCTAGAGCGGTTAGCTGCGGAAGGGCAATTGATGGCTTATCGCCACGAAGGTTTCTTTTTTGCGATGGATACTTACCGCGAGTATAAATATTTGAACGAACTTTGGGATAATGGAGAGGCTCCTTGGAAGGTGTGGGAATGAGTGAATTTTGGCGCGATCGATCCGTCTTCGTCACTGGCGGTACAGGATTACTAGGAAGTTGGTTAGTTGCTGAATTAGTACAACGAGGTGCAAGGGTAACTGGATTAGTCCGAGACTGGGTACCGCAATCCAGACTTTACACAGAAAACTGGGATCGGCAGATTAACGTAGTACGCGGGTGCGTACAAGATTTACAAATCCTAAAACGAGCGATAAATGAGTATGAAGTAGACACAGTATTTCACTTGGCAGCTCAATCTATTGTGGGTGTTGGCAACCGAGATCCACTAGATACTTTTGAGACAAATATTAAAGGTACTTGGAACCTGCTAGAAGCCTGTCGCCAAGTTGGGGGGGTCAGTCGCATTGTTGTTGCATCTAGTGACAAAGCCTATGGAGACCAGCCCGTGCTACCTTACGATGAAACAACGCCGCTACAAGGAGAACACCCCTATGATGTCTCTAAAAGTTGTGCTGATTTGATTTGTCGGACTTATTATGTCAGCTATGGGATGCCAGTTTGCATAACCCGGTGTGGCAACTTTTATGGTGGTGGAGACTTAAACTTTAATCGTATAGTGCCGGATACAATTAGGTCAGCTTTGCGCGAAAAGCCAGTGGCCCTCCGCAGCGATGGCAGTTATATCCGAGACTATTTCTATATTAGAGATGGGGTTTTAGCCTATTTACACCTGGCGGAGCAAATGGACAGACGAGAAATATGGGGAGAAGCGTTTAATTTTAGTAATGAGTTGCAAATCCCGGTTTTAGAAATGGTGTGTAAGATTTTGGAATTGATGAATAAGACTCATTTAAAGCCAATTATTTTGAATCACACTAAAAATGAAATAAAACATCAATATCTGTCAGCAGAAAAAGCACGTAAACTGCTGAATTGGCACGCAAAGTATTCTATTGAAGAAGGCTTGCGGGAGACGATTCAATGGTACGAGCAATTACTCAATCCTGACAGCAAAACATTGCCATAACTTATGCAAAAATAGAATAGCTTCACTTTGCTGAGCTAATTTTATTTCCCAATAAACATTTCCAGAACTAGATGAACTGCAATCATAGTTTCCAGCTCTATGTCTAGTAAATATGTTTTTGCTGTGGACATTAGCTTTTAAAAGCTGCTCATCAATGTCAGTCTGATATTTTTAAAAAACACAAATGTGAGACTACAGACAATTACAATGCACTGATGATGCTAAGCTATTGATTGGCAAACAAGAGTGTTAACTGAATCAACCAACTCGATCCACCGCTTGAATACTGACACTTAGGAGAAAAATATGACTCAATCTTCCCCCAGCCTAGTTAAAGAAATTACTAAATGTCGAATTTGCGGCAACGAAAAACTCACCCCTGTTTTAAATCTTGGCGAGCAATGCCTCAGCAGTGTTTTTCCCGAACAAGACTCCCCTAACCCATCAATTTCCCCTCTCGATTTAGTTCTGTGTGACGGCGATGATTCAACTGATATTTGTCGGATGCTGCAATTCAAGCACACCGCTAATGTATCGGAAATGTACGGGACGACTTACGGCTATCGTTCGTCAACCAGTCGCACGATGCGTAGTCACCTAGAGTCAAAGATTAAACACCTGCTAGAACTTGTGCAACCGAAGGATGGCGACATCGTATTAGACATCGGTTGCAATGATGGTACGGTATTGAATTTGTATCGCAACCTCGGTCTTGTTAGGGTTGGTATGGACCCATCTAGTGAAAAATTCGCTGATAATTTTGATCCTGATATTCAGGTTATTTATGATTTCTTTTCTGCGGATCGCTTGCGTAGCATCATTGGAGAAAGTAAGTGTCGCATAATAACTTCAATTGCGATGTTTTACGATCTTGAAGACCCCGTAGGCTTCATGCGTCAAATTCACTCCATACTTGCTCAAGACGGGGTATGGAGTTTTGAGCTGTCGTATATGCCTATGATGTTCACTAATCTCACCTACGATCAAGTTTGTCACGAACACATAACTTATATGGGTTTGCGCCAAATTTTTTGGATGGCTGAACGGGCTGGTATCAAAATACTGGATGTGAGCTTGAATGATATCAATGGTGGCAGTTTTGACATCATTGCCGCCAGGAATGATAGTACGATGACTCCGAATCATCAAAATATCAAGAAGCTGCTTGATTATGAAGAACCACTCAGCACCATAGCTCCTTTCGATCGTTTCCGAAATCGCGTCCTTCAACATCGTGATGAAGTGCGTAACTTTTTCGATCTAACGCGCGCTGCTGGAAAAAAAGTCTATGGTTATGGAGCATCGACCAAGGGAAATATTGTACTAAATTTTTGTGACATTACCCCGCAAGATTTGGTTGCTATCTGTGACCTGCAACCCCAGAAACACGGTCTGGTTACGCCCGGTACGCGCATTCCGATCGTTAGCCAAGAAGAGGTACGGCGTAATCAACCCGACTATATATTTGTCTTCATCTGGCATTTCCGCCGCGAAGTCATAGAGGATGAGATTGAATATCTGGAGAAAGGCGGAAAATTGGTGTTTGACTTGCCACGCTTGCATATTGTCGATCGCGACAACTATAAACGCTATTTAAGCGCTCCGTTTGAAGAATTAGCTTTTCCTTTGTAAATTAGGCCGATAAACCATGAAAAAAGTGCTAGTAACAGGTGCGACTGGTTTCATTGGTAGACATACGATCGAACCTTTAACTAATGCGGGTTTTGAGGTTCATGCTGTCACCTCTAAAATTTTAGTAAATTCAACAGATGTAAATGGGAAATGCTGTTGGCATATTATGAATTTACTAGATCCTATGCAAGTTAAAAGTGTGGTGTCTACCGTCAAGCCAACTCACCTGCTGCACTTTGCTTGGTATAACATACCGGGAAAATGCTTAGTAGCAGAAGAAAACTTCCTTTGGGTACAAGCTAGTTTAGAATTATTAAGACATTTTCGAGAGCAAGGCGGGGAAAGAGTTGTTATGGCTGGTAGTGCCTTGGAATATGATTGGAACTACGGTTACTGTTCGGAAGTTTTAACTCCAAGAAACCCCCATACAGCTTACGGGGTTTGCAAAAATGCTTTGCAAGAAATGTTAAAAGCCTATGCAGAAATCACTAACCTTAGTAGTGCTTGGGGGCGTATTTTTAACGTTTATGGCCCTTACGATCATCCTAAGCGTTTAGTTTCATCAGTTATTGCTTCTCTGTTTCGTGGTGAACCTGCTTTGTGTTCTCATGGTAATCAAATACGGGATTATCTTTATGTTGAAGATGTGGCTAATGCTTTTGTACAACTTTTAGAAAGTAATGTTGTTGGTGAGATTAATATAGCTTCGGGAAAGCCTATGGCAGTGAAAGAAATTATCTTAAAAATAGCTAAAAAGTTGGGGAAATCTGATTTAGTGAAACTAGGTGCTATACTTGCTTCTGCTGAGGAACCACCGCTATTTGCTGCTAATATTTCTCGTTTATCAACAGAAATGAGTTTTTTACCAAAATACGATTTTGAGACTGGTTTAGATAAAACCATTATTTGGCGGCAAAAGCAACTAAATTGAATTTATTTTATTCCTACAAGTTCCAGAATATCTCTTAGAGAATTCATTGATCTCCCGTACCTGTGGTGATAAGCAAGGCTTATACCAATTATCCAAAGTTATCCCTCTTTTGTCACTCAAGGTAGAGAATTTTTGGGAATTATTGATTTGTAAGGCTTTTGCCTTACGACACCACGTATAGTCATTTCAAATAAGTATGAGACACTAGACTGCACAATAAGCACGAATAACTTCATCAAGAGATGTGCCAGGAGACGCATACATTTTAGCTCTCTTTAATGCACTAAAATCATGATCAATATCATTTAAGTTAGGAGAGTATTTGAAATGACTATATGATTGAGAATAGCTAAAATCCAGACGGCGCAAGACGAAAGCCTTTTTATCTCTAGAGAGTGACAAAAGACGGATTATGCAACAGTAGCTACGACCGATAAAATGTAATCCCCATCCGCTTATGGATGACCTATTTAGGATTGATATATAATTAAATAGCATTGCTACTCAAAGGGTGTGGCAATTAAATCTAAATGTATGCCTCTGGGATTAACATATTGCATTATAAAGTCTGTATCAGATGCCTTAATTATAGATGAGTCATAATCAATTATTCCTAAATTATAACCATACTCTTTAATCTGCTCTAAATATTCTTGGCCCACGGCTTCATGAAATTCTGTAATAATTATAGGACGATGTTTTTTGATAGTCTTATCCATACCCCTTATAGCCCAAGGCTCATGTTTTTCAATATCTAATTTAATGAGGTTGATTTGTTTTTCTTGTACCAGTAAATCATCTCCCTTTATTGCAGGTACAAACATCTCATTATTAATATTACTCACATTACCATTAGATGACTCTGTGGAAAACCCGAGGATTTGTTGAGAATCAGAAACAGCTAAGGGATAAACTGTAATGTTACTAAACCGATTTTCTACAATACTAGCATACATTAGTTGTAAGTTCAGCGGATTAGGTTCAAATGCTATGACTTTTCCTGAATTTTGAAGAAGACTTGATGCAAGCAAGGTATAATAGCCAATGTTAGCACCTATATCGACAAAAACACTTTCTGGCTTGAGCAAATTTATCACAACAGTCTCCACATGAGGCTCCCAGTATTTTTTTTGCCAAATATTTATACCCACCATAAGATCGGTTCTCATCACATATATTTTGAATTTTTGACAATCCACTAAAACTCGACGAGCGCTGATTACTCTAGCTATGTTATCAAAGCGAACTGATATTTCTTTTTCTATTTGTCCAAGATTCATGCCACTCATTAGCATCATTTGACAATGGGCTAGTTCCCAGTAAGTAGGTGAACGATATTGTACTCGCTGAAAGACATCATAAAGTTCTTGTTTATAATAAAAAGGAATTACTTTGAGTATCTGAAGGTATAGTGGCACAGCTTCGTTCTCATGCCCTCCTTTCTCAAGTTCCCTAGCTAAAGCCATAGCATCTTCCAATTTCCCCTGCTGGATGAGAATAATTCCTAATTTTAGCTGAGCTTCTGCGTAAACCCAATACATTCCTGTCTTCATTAATTCTTGTAGCCAAGAAACTGCTTCATCTAGTTTATGTTGTTCAGTAAAACAATCTGCTAAAGCCAGATAAGTGTGAGGATGAGTGGGTGGGTTCTCTATAGCTTTGCAGTAACTATTAATGGCTGCATCTATATTATTTTGTTGGCGTAATAGGTGCCCCATACGAGTGTAATAGTATGAATTTTGGGGAGAAATTTCAGTTGCTTTCTTGTAATAAGCGATGGCTAAATTTGGTTGATTTTGTTGGAATAAAAAACTGGCTATAGAATCATAAATTTCGCCCCCCTGCGAATTATCAGTCGGCTTGAGTGGCAGGGATTTTTGATAAAAAGTAATAGCTAAATCAGGATGATTATTCAATAATAGAGTTTCAGCTATTTGCAGGTAAATTGATTCATTTTCAGGTTGAGTTTGTAAAAGTTGTTCGTAAACGGCGATCGCTTCTTCTAAATTACCTTGTTCAAGTAACCCTGTTGCCGTTTTAGCTAAAGATTCATAATCTTGTTGCATTTCCATCTTGTCTTCCTCCGTGAAACTATATGTTCTACTTATCAACTATCAATTATTTCGCTGAAAATCATTTAATTCCAGCCATTTTTAATATGTTTTTGAGGGCATTTATATTAATAATTGTATCCTCAAATCCATCTATTTCATAAACCAGATGTCGTAAATAGGTACACGAAACTCCACCACCTATCAAATAATAGTATTCTAGTCCTAAATGGTAGCTCATTATATAGTAGCACATCCCTACATTATTAGGTGTAAAAAGTTCTATAACTTTAGTCCCTGGATTACAAAATAGCAGATTAGTTCCTCCACCACTATGGGGAATTAATACAACTTTAGCACTGGACATAAGCGAAATTTTTTCTGCTATCGAAATTGATTCAGCAGTAATAATTACAAACCCTAATTTATCCAAGACTTCTATCACTTCAGCTTCATTGATAATTCTCCGATTTCCTACAATACGCCTGCTAATATATATACGCTCTGGTTTGTCTAATTTTGACTTTGCTGCTGGTAAAAATTTACTCCTGAGAAAATCAACCGCCCATTTGGTTGGGCAACAAATTATGCCTGGGTAAGACGAAACAACCAATCTCTCTGCTTTTACATGAGGATACTTACTGCTATCTATAATTTTGTTGGCTGGAATACCCAATATATTTAGTGTTTCTTTGTGAAAGTCAGATGTATAATTTGTGACCACAAACTTATCTATACTATCCAGTTCTATCCCCGCCAATTCTATCAGTCCCAACTTCGGGAGGGTATCAATTATCCAATGGTAATATATCGCACTTGTATTGCCTGATAAAACTGCTACCGTACCATCAACTTCGTGAATATGAGGAAAGTTTAGCTCTGATAAGTTTCCTGGGCTTATGAAGCTAGAAACATCTAGCAATAGTTGATTGTCAGGCGTGATGTAAGCAGTCTGCGTCCCATCAAGTTGACAGTACCGTCCTTGTGGTACTATGGCCGCAAACGTAGCTGGCGATTCAAAATTACTCCAATTTTTCAACCCAGTATGGACATTTTTATCTAGTGTTTTCGGGAGCGGGATTTGGATTTTATGGCTAGGATGTATATCTACATAGTTACTTGATTCCCAGTTAGATTGAACGACCCATTCTCTAGTTGTGGCATAAAAGCCTTGAGGAGGAGCTACGGGCTGTGCTTTTTCAAAACAAGCATTAGCCTCATCTAGCTTACCTTGTTTAAGTTTAATATTTCCCAAATGTCTTAGAGTTTCTGGGTAAGTTTCAGGAATTTCTTGATTTATCAACTCTTCTAAACAGGATACAGCTTCATCTAACCGATTTTGTTGGTCTAGACAATTTGCCAATGCGTGGTAAGCATGGTAGTGAACATCTGTTTTACTCAAGGCTTTTTTGTAAAACTTCATAGCCTCATCTATTTGATTTGTCTGTGATAAAATATGTCCAATATAGATGTATAATTCACTCTTTTCAGGTATTATTTCAAGGGCTTTTTTGTAGTAGATTATTGCTGTATACAGTTGGTTATACCGTGAGCTAATATGCCCAATATTCATGTAAACTTCCCACCGATCAGGGGTAATTTTTATGGCTTTTTTGTAGTATATTAGCGCTTCTTCCCATTGACTTTGTTGTTGTAGTAGCTGCCCTAGATTAAGATAAACCTCGCCTGCTTCTGTAGAATACGGTTGAATCAATAGTGACTTTTGATAAGCCTGTATAGCTTCATCAAACCGACCTCTTCGTGCTAAAATTTTACCCAAACAGGCGTAAAAATCTGCAGAGTACGATTGATTTAGTAAAGCGGTAAAAAATTTGGATCTCCAAGCCACCTGTTCATCATATTTCTTCTCTAAAGCTAGATTTTCTGCCCACCGACTGTAGGCTAAGGCTATGTCTGCTTTTAGCAAAAATAGCCTGTGGAAAAAGGCCAGGGCTTCATCCCAGTTGCCCTGCTGTGCAAAAAAGGTTCCTAAGCGCCCGTGTACTTCCTCAAATGAAGCTGAGAAAAAATGTTTGTATTTGTTTTGAAATTCCGATGAAGGTCGGATGATTTCAGAGATCGTCTGCTCGCGTGTGCGACCGCTTGAACGCATAACATCCAGAAATGATGCAATGCCTTCATCATTGAGAGAGCGTTTCAGATAGTTATCGAAAAGTTCTTGTACGAAGTCTGCATCGCTGAGGTGGCAAGTTTTTTGCAAAAAGGTTGCGTCGTCGGGGGGAAATTGCTCCAGATAACTAAGCTTAGCCAAAGCTTTCCCTAATTGCTCGTCCGACATGAAAGACGGGTAAAGCTCTATTCCTTTTCTATATGAGACGACTGCTGCTTCTAAATTGCCAACTTGTTCTAGCACTTCCCCTAAATGCTGATGAACTAAAGCCTCTTGCGAGTTAAGCTCGATCGCTTTTTGATATGTGGTGATCGCCCCATCCAAATCCCCCTGTTTTGCCAAAGCATTCCCTAAATCCCAATAAACTTGAAAATTATCAGGTTGGAGTTCTAGAAGCTTGCGGTATGCTTGCACATCATCTGGATTGATATCGATAGACCGACGGTAGGAGGCTATCGCACCCCTCAAATCCAACTCAGTTCGCTGTCTCAGAGCATTCCCTAGGCTATGGTGAATCCAATCAACATCTGGGTTAAGATCGCAGGCTTGACGGTAAGCTGCGATCGCTTCATCTAACTGACCCAATTCAATCCAGCTTTGCCCCAACCCGCAGTAAGACCCGAAATGTTCAGGATTGAGTTCAATGGCCCTGCAGAAAGCAACCACCGCTTCTTCCCACTGTTGTTGTCGAGCGAGGGCATCTCCCAAGTGATGATAAGACCACGAAAAATCCGGGTTTAGTTCGATCGCACGGCGGAAAGCTGTGATCGCTTCCTCCAATTGACCAAGTTTTGCTAGAGCTTCCCCTAAATTTTGGTGACACCAAGAAATATCAGGACTTACCTCAATCGCACGGCGGAAAATTGCGATCGCATCCTCTAGTTTCCCTTCCTCTAAAAGTTGGTTTCCCTCGTTAAAATATTGTGTTGCCACTTCTGGTATATTCATTTAAGTTCAATAATATTTCTAAGTAACTATTTTCTTTCCAGCCTGACTGGGGCTATCTTTTGAATTTCAGTAAATCATGAAATTAACACAATCTCTCAATCGAATTGACAAAGATACAACTCTTTGCTAAGTCAATCAAGAACTGCTAGATTCTTGGTTGTTCCTAATTTTAGACTTTGTATGTGATACAAGACGATAGGCGCTTTGGTCAAGTTCCGGCATTAAACAAATTTACAGACAGCCTAAACTATAGTAGGGAACACTGGAGCCTATGTCAACTCAACTAGCAAAACCTGGCTTAAGTGTGTCCGTAGATATATTAGCACCCAGCAGGCGGTCATCATCAAAGAGTTTCGAGAAGTATATTAAATGAAAAAAGCACTCATTTGTGGTACGTCGGGCCAAGATGGAGCTGATCTAGCCAAATTGCTCATAGATCAAGGCTACTCAGTCTGCGGCACATCGCGGGATACCCCAATCTCAGGATTCCATAATTTCTTGCGTTTGCGTATCCGCGACATCGCGAAGCTAGAATCCATGTCTCTCAGAGACTTTCGCAGCTTTTTGCAGGTGCTTGAGAAAATAGAGCCAGATGAAGTGTACAATCTAGCAGGTCAGACTTCCGTTGGACTTTCCTTCGAGCAACCAGCCGAAACCCTGGAAAGCATTGCTACGGGCACACTCAATCTCCTAAAGGCAATTCGGTTTACCGGGGGAAGGATAAAAGTGTATAATACCGGTTCTAAAGTTAGTTAGGCTCAGTAAGAAATGGAGAAAGTAAAATGAGTAAGTGGCCAAGAACTTTCAACTTTAAAGGAAAAGATTTACCTTACAATCGCATCGAATATAATAATCCATCGGAAAGAGCAGTAGAAGTGCCGATCGGGTTCGAGTTTTTGGCTGTTCTACCCAAATCAGCCCGCGTCTTGGAAGTGGGCAACGTGCTATATTATTATGAAAATTCTCTGAGCCACCATCTGGGAGTTATTTCCCGAAAAATTGTAGATAAATTTGAAATAGAGCTAGGTGTAGACAATGAAGATTTAATGTTACTTAGCTCTGAAGAAAAATATGATGGCATAGTTTGTATCTCTACAGTAGAGCATATAGGACAGGGGGTTAAGCCATTAGGGACGTATGGCGAAGTTGCAGAAGAACGAGATTTAGAAGCTCCCCTCAAGGCTATAGCGAAGATATACGATCTGCTTGCTGTCGGAGGAACTGCTTTAATTACTGTTCCTTTTGGAACGCTCACAGACGGTGAGTGGTATATTCAGTTCAGTGGTCAGTACCTCAGTCTTTTAAGAAAGTACGGAATTCCTAAAGAAGCAGTTGTGACAAACTTTTTAAAACTACTAGATAGAGATCAGACCAAAGATAGCGTTAAAATGTTGTGGACAGAAGTAGATATTTTTGAAGTTAGCAATGCAGAGTACAACTATCCGTTTGCAACCGCTAATGCGATCGCTGTTATAGAGCTTTCCAAGCTTTCCAATGACTTTCATCTAAACTTAAATGTCGAGCCTACCCCTCTTTATTATCATATGCCATACGAGACTCGGATAGAATTGTCGCAGTACAAGGCGCAACTGCACCAGATTCAGGATGAACAGGCACAATTGCAATTACAACTGCACCAAACTCAGAGAGACTTAGAGCAATCTCATGTACTGCTGCACCAGGCTGAAAGTGGATTAGCACAATCTCAGACTCAACTGCACCAGACTGAGGGAGAATTGGAGCAATCTCAGACTCAACTGCACCAGACTCAGGAAGAATTGGAGCAATCTCAGACTCAACTGCACCAGACTCAGGAAGAATTGGAGCAATCTCAGACTCAACTGCACCAGACTCAGGAAGAATTGGAGCAATCTCACTCTCAACTGCACCAGACTCAGGAAGAATTGGAGCAATCTCACTCTCAACTGCACCAGACTCAGGAAGAATTGGAGCAATCTCACTCTCAACTGCACCAGAATGAGGAAGAATTGGAGCAATCTCACTCTCAACTGCACCAGACTCAAGGATTACTAGCACAATCCCAGTTGGAACTGCATCAGACTGAGGGAGAATTGGAGCAATCCCAGTTGGAACTGCATCAGACTGAGGGAGAATTGGAGCAAGCTCAGGCTCAACTGCATCAGACTGAGGGAGAATTGGAGCAATCTCAGGCTCAACTGCATCAGACTGAGGGAGAATTGGAGCAATCCCAGTTGGAACTGCATCAGACTGAGGGAGAATTGGAGCAATCCCAGTTGGAACTGCATCAGACTGAGGGAGAATTGGAGCAAGCTCAGGCTCAACTGCATCAGACTGAGGGAGAATTGGAGCAATCTCAGGCTCAACTGCATCAGACTGAGGGAGAATTGGAGCAATCTCAGGCTCAACTGCATCAGACTGAGGGTGAATTGGAGCAAGCTCAGGCTCAACTGCATCAGACTGAGGGAGAATTGGAGCAATCTCAGGCTCAACTGCATCAGACTGAGGGAGAATTGGAACAGTCTCGCTCTCAACTGCACCAGACTGAGGGAGAATTGGAGCAATCTCAGGCTCAACGGCACCAGACTCAGGGAGAATTGGAAAGATTGAAAGTTCCGCAAGCCTTCCATACGCAGGCTGATGTACAAAGCCCGACTCAGTACAGACTCCTGTTATGGGAGGGATGGTACGCTTATCACAAAGGTGATTTGAAGGGAACGGCTCACTTTCTCAAAGAATCTTTGAATTGTACGCCTTTATCACCAACTGAAACGGTCTTGAACTGGTTAGAAACATTTTCCCAATTTTCTGCGGAAAAGGGAGTTCACCTCGATACCAACTCGCTAATCAATTCAGCGGAATGGAAAGAATTGATGCGGCGCAGCCTTAATGGTAAGCTGTCAGTAGCAGTACGTTAAATAAAAATAGCCAGCACTATTAACTTACTGACTGGAAAAATGCGAAAAAAAATGTCAAGTTACTTGACAATTACTTTGTCTATAAATAGATTATTCTAAAAGCCGTTGAGGGTAGGACAATAATTGGTATGTTGAAAAATACACTGACTTCTTCTTTAGGTATTAATTTCGTAGGTCACGTGAGCGGGGAATACGGTCTGGGGGAAGGAGCAAGAGGGACTCTAAGAGCACTGGAAGCTGTAGGTATACCCTTCACAATTAATGACATTCAAGTAAATTGGCACAGAAACTTAGATGATAGCTACAAAAATGTTTCTCAAAATATTCAGTATCCCATCAACCTGATTCATATCAACCCAGGTGACGGAATGATTGAAGGTCTGGGTAGTGAATATTTTAAGGGGCGATATAATATTGGCTACTGGGCTTGGGAATTGCAAATATTACCCCGCGTCTGGGACTATGCTTTTGATTTATTCGATGAGATTTGGACTTATAGTAATTACACGGCTGAAACAATTGCTAGGGAGTCACCAATTCCTGTTCTCAAACTACCACCTAGTATTGCTCTGCCATCAACGTCTATAGACAGAAAGGCATTAGGACTACCTCAAGGAAAATTTATTTTTCTGTTCATGTTCGACTTCCACAGTACCTTAGCACGCAAAAATCCCTTGGGGACTGTTGAAGCTTTTAAACGAGCTTTCGATAAATCAAACAATGAGGATGTCTTGCTCGTCATCAAGTCTTCTAACGGACATTTCCATGCTCAGCAAAGAGAACAATTGAAAGAGTGTGTGGAGGGCTGGCCCTCCATTCACTTAATAGATGGGCATTTGAAGAAAGAAGAGCTTTATGGCTTAGTTAAAAGTTGTGACTGCTATGTATCGTTGCACCGTGCTGAGGGCTTTGGTTTGACAATGGCAGAAGCAATGTATTACGGTAAGCCAGTCATAGCGACAGCCTACTCATCTAATATGGAATTTATGAATGTAGGCAATAGTTTTCCTGTTAAATACAACTTAGTAACACTTGCGGAAAATTATGGCCCTTACCCACAAGGGAATGTTTGGGCAGAACCCGACATAGATCATGCTGCATCGTTAATGCAGTATGTTTTTCAAAATTATCAGGAAGCACAGCAAGTAGGGTATAGAGCTGCTCAAGATATCAAATCTTTGCTGAGTCCGCAAGCGGTGGGCAGTAAAATTAGGAATCGCCTTGAACAGATCATGAAAATTAAGATTACGAGAGAATTAGCCCAAGCTAAAGTTCAACTGCCTGTCTTAACAGACGAAGCTTTTTTGCAAGAAACTCATAGTGTGAACGATGGATTATTTTTAGAATTTGCTTATCAGACTTATCTCAAACGTAAGCCTGATCGGGAAGGGAAAAATCACCACATTCATGATTTAGCGGACGGCATCAGAACCCGAAAAGACTTGCTCACTATCCTGCGACAATCACCTGAATTTGAGTCGTTGTGGAAGCTCGTAGAGAAAGATTTATTATCTTCATCTTTGGGTGTAGAAATTATTTCTATTCATGTACCCAAAACAGCAGGAATAACATTTGGCAAAGTTCTGCAACAGGTTTACGGTGCAGACAAAGTTTTTTCAGAAAATGGCAAATTACCATTAGCCTCTATCTTGGAACAGCGTTTAATCAGACTGCAAACTAAAGTGATTCACGGTCAATTTCCCGCGACAAGGTACAAAGAATGCTTGTTATATTCTTCTCCCAAACTAATTGCCTGGGTGAGGCATCCTATTACTCGTTTAATTTCTTGGTATTGTGATTGTATTGGGAAGCCTGTTGAAGCGAGTCAGGATGAATTTCAGGAATTGGTAAGTAAAACTCAACCTGATTTGGTTGAATTTGCGGAGATGCCTGAAACCCAAAATGTTATATCAGAATACCTCCGAAGCATAGAAATAGGCGACTTTTTCTTTATAGGTATCCAAGAATTTTTTCAGGATGACATAAAAAACTTGAAAGAACTTCTAGGTTGGTCTGAGTTAGAAATTGGTTGGGATAATAAAAATAAATATCCAGGGTATCATACCTATGTAAACAAGGTGTTGGCTGATAAAAATCTGGTGGCTAAGCTAGCAGCTCTCAATAGTGAAGACATAGAATTTTATCAAACGGCATTAAACTTGAGACAGCAACGAAAAGACAGAACGAGAACAATCTAATAACTCGATTAAACTTGGGGATGCCCGGTATTATTATGATTGAACAAAACGCTCCGACGACTACTGTTAAGCGACAGCTAACTATTATTAATGACGAGCCAAGCCTCACCAATCCTGTTTCGCAAATGGCCACCGAGGCCCAGTGCCGATCGGATGCCTTCTACTATTGGTGTGACGAAACTCGTCTGCCACACGAGCCGATATTCCATAGAAAACTGTGGGAGTACGCCTATATCCTTCAGTGTCTGTCCGAGACGGGCATGATGTCACCGGGCAGGCGCGGACTCGGTTTCGGTGTTGGCAAGGAACCGTTAGTAGCTGTAATGGCTGCCCGAGGCTGCCATATCGTCGCCACAGACCTAGATATAGACGAAGCGACAAAGCAAGGATGGGCCGGTAGCGGTGAATATGCAGCAACGCTGGAGGCGCTTAACGATCGCGGCATCTGCCCCGCCGCACGCTTCGCATCCCATGTTATTTACCGCGTGGCAGACATGAACAAGATAGATGCGGATTTGGTCGGCTTCGATTTTGTCTATTCCTCTTGCGCTTTCGAGCACTTAGGCTCGATCGATCTGGGGATCGAATTCGTCAAAAACAGCCTCAAGTGCCTGCGTCCAGGCGGAATCGCAGTCCACACCACCGAATTTAACGTTTTGTCTAATGATGCGACGATCGACCACCAGCAGACTGTACTGTTTCGACGGCAGGACATCGATCGGCTGGCAGCAGAGCTGCATTCTCAGGGTCACGAAATTGTCCTCAACTACAACACTGGAAGCGGGCCATTCGACCGTCACATAGACGTACCGCCCTGGTCGGGGATACACTTAAAGCTTCAGTTAGAGCAATATGTCACAACATCCTTGGGGCTGCTCATCAAGAAGGCTTCATAGACTAAATGGTTGTTAAATCCTATTCAAAGATTTCCACTCAGCAAACAGAAAGGTAAATGTTAAATAATAGATTAAATAATTCTTTGGGTGTAAATCTTGCCGGTCACATAACCGGTGACTTTGGGCTAGCAGAAGCCGCCAGAGGTACTATCAGAGCAATGGAAACAGCTAAAATTCCCTTGGCTCTGACAGATTTAAAGGTAGGCGGGCAACCTAACTCAGATTCCACCTACAAAAATTTTTCCAACGACAATCCCTATCCCATTAACATTATCCAAACTAACCCCAATTGGGTCGAGCAGATTTTAGCAGGATACTTTCCGGGTATTGGTTCTGAATATTTTCAAGGCAAATACAATATAGGTGTGTGGTTGTGGGAACTGCCCGTATTTCCGAAGGAGTGGCAGTGGGCATTTGATTTATTTGATGAAATCTGGACTCCCAGCAATTTTTGTGCGGAAGCATTTTCGGCTGTCTCCCGAGTTCCCGTGCTCAAAATTCCTGTGAGCCTCGCTTTTCCTAAGCCTTCCCTGACAAGAGAAAACCTAAACTTACCCAAAGATAAGTTTATTTTTCTGTTCATGTTTGACTTTGCGAGCTCCTTTGAAAGAAAAAATCCTTTTGCCACCGTTGAGGCGTTTAAACAAGCTTTTGGAAAATCCAATCAAGATGTTTTACTCGTGCTCAAGTTTGCCAATACCCATTATTTCCCGCACTTACGAGACCAGCTAACCGAATTGACAGAGGGCTGGCCCTCGATTCAATTTATAGACGGGCATTTGCCAAAAGCAGAAATTCACGCTCTGGTTAACTGTTGTGACTGTTATGTATCTCTACATCGGGCTGAGGGCTTTGGTTTAACAATGTCTGAAGCCATGTACTACGGGAAACCAGTAATAGCGACAGCCTATTCATCTAATATGGAATTTATGAATGTTGGCAATAGTTTTCCAGTTAAATACGATCTGGTGACAACCACTGAAGATTATGGAGCTTACCCCAAAGGCAGTGTCTGGGCCCAAGCAGATATTGACCATGCTGCCTCTCTGATGAAGTACACTTTTGAAAACGCTCGGGAAGCACGGCAAGTAGGAGCTAAAGCTGCTCAAGAAATTAGAGCTTTGCTGAGTCCTCAAACAGTGGGGATAAAAATAAAAAATCGCCTTGAATTTATCATGGGGAATATCAATCAGTGCCACTTGTCAAGTCGTTTCCACGAGCTTCAGATAGAAAGAGATTTATTGGCTCGTCAAGCTCAAGCTTGGAGGCAGACAGCATTGCAGGTACAGCAAGATTTAGCAAAACACTCTCAGTTGAAACTGCAACAGCGCTGAATTGTCAAGCCTCGCTCCTAAATGTTTATTAAGTAGAAGACTTACTATGGTCAATCAAACGCCTGATTCTAATTTCGGTATCAACTTTATAGGACACCTCAGCGGTGAATACGGCCTTGGAGAAGGCTCTAGAGCCACTCTCAGAGCGATTGAAGCTGCTGGCATTCCCTTTGCACTGAAAGATATTAAGGTTGATTGGCATCGCAACTTAGATAACAGCTACACAAGTTTTTCCGAGCAAAATCCCTATTCGATTAACCTAATCCATACTCTGCCGGAACCGATTGTTTTCAACATGATCGATCGCGAATGCTTTAAAGGTCGATACAACATTGGCTTTTGGGCTTGGGAACTGCCGATATTTCCTCCTGGGTGGCTGTACGCTTTTTCTTTATTTGACGAGATATGGACTTATAGTAATTACTGTGCAGAAGCGATCGCGCCCGTATCGCCCGTGCCCGTGATTAAGATGATGTCCAGCCTTGACCTTCCCACACCATCGTTTGACAGAGAAGCATTGGGATTGCCCGAAAACAAATGTATTTTTCTGTTCATGTTTGACTTCCACAGTACCGTAGGGCGTAAAAATCCCTTTGCTACCCTAGAGGCATTTAAGCGAGCTTTTGCTCAATCAAACCAGGATGTTTTACTTGTACTAAAGTTTTCTAACGGCAGCTTTTTTCCCGAAGAACGCGATCGACTCAAAGCGCAAGCAAAGGGCTGGCCTGTTCACTTTATTGACGGGCATTTAAAAAGAGACGAACTTCATGCTTTAGTCGCGAATTGCGACTGCTATGTTTCCCTGCATCGGGCAGAAGGATTTGGCTTGACAATGGCGGAAGCGATGTACTACGGCAAACCTGTAATCGCGACGGGCTACTCATCTAATATGGAATTTATGAATGTCGGCAATAGTTTTCCAGTAAAATATGACATAGTGACGCTGAGAGAAGATTATGGGCCTTATTTTAAAGGAAATTACTGGGCTGATCCCGATGTCGATCATGCAGCATCCTTAATGAAGTATGTTTTTGAGAATCCGCAGGAAGCGCAACAAGTAGGATTTAGAGCATCTGAGGAAATAAAGTCTTTACTGAGTCCTCAACTTCAAGGCATCAAAATTAAAAATAGATTGGAAATCATTAGAAACAGGATGAATCAATCTACAAACTGGTCAACCAGCATCCATCAGCTTCAGCAAGAGGCGGCTTTGGCGCAGTCAGAAATCCAAGTTTGGAAGCAGACAGCACAGCAAGTTCAATCTGAGCTAGCACGACATCAAAGGCTTGTTAATACTTGAAAAGTTGAATTTACCTAAAATACTTATTATCAGGAAAATAAATTAGCTATGTTGAATAATCCCAAGTCTAACTTTGGAGTTAATATTATCGGTCATGTAAGTGGAGAGTTTGGTCTGGGCGGAGGGGTGCGAGGCACTATCAGAGCCCTAGAAGCTGCTAACATTCCTTTCACAATCAAGGATTTGAAAGAAGATTCCCAACGCAACTTAGATGATACATATACAAGTTTTTCCAGCGATCGCTCCTATCCCATTAATATCGTCCATACTAACCCTCACGAGTCACTGTTGAATTCTATCGCTCCTAATTTTTTTCATAACTGCTATAATATCGGTTTTTGGATTTGGGAACTTCCAGTATTTCCTGATATTTGGATGGGGGCTTTTAAGCGATTTGATGAAGTTTGGACTTACAGCAATTATACTGCTGAAACTATTTCTGATGTGTCGCCTCTTCCGGTGCTTAAGTTACCTCCTAGCATTTATTGCCCCCCCAATTCATTGGATAGAGAAGCTTTAGGATTGCCCAAAAATAAATTTATTTTTCTTTTCATGTTCGACATGGGTAGCGGCTTTGAACGCAAAAATCCTTTTGCCACAATTGAGGCGTTTAAAAAAGCTTTTGGGAAGTCCAATGAAGATGTTTTACTAATTATTAAATTTAGACCTCATCCAGCTTATCAAAATGAGTACGCTCAACTAAAAGCAATGGCAGAAGACTGGCCATCTATTCAATTGATCGAAGGTCATTTGAGCAAGGAAGAGGTTCATGCCTTAGTAGATAATTGTAACTGCTATGTATCGCTACATCGGGCTGAGGGTTTTGGTTTGACTATGGCGGAGGCGATGTATTACGGCAAGCCCGTCATCGGAACCGCCTATTCATCGAATACTGATTTTATGAATGTCGGCAATAGTTTTTTGGTGAAATACGATTTAGTCGCAACTACTGAAGCTTACGGACTTTACCCAAAAGGTAGTATCTGGGCTGAGCCGGATATCAATCACGCGGCTTCTCTGATGGAGTATGTTTTTCAAAATAAGCAGCAAGCACAGCAATTAGGAGCCAGAGCAGCTAAGGAGATTAGGTCTTTATTCAGTCCAGAGGTTATTGGTCAAAAAATTAGACATCGCCTGGAATATATTACCAGGACAATAGAAGAGAAAAGCTGGTATGAATCCCAAGCTCAAGCTTGGAAACAAGCGGCTCTGCAAGCTCAAAGGGAATTAGAGCGCTCAAAGTTGGGACAGCCCAGCCCTCCAGCTTGACAAGGCTGTAGCGGGTGGCAACAGTTGTTAGGTTAACGTGCGAAATACATGGCAAATTAGAGGGTCGGTTTAGAAAATTTTGGGTTCCAATTCCAGGGCGCGACGGTAAGAAGCACTTGCTTCATCTATTTGCCCTTTTTTCGTCAAGACTTCCCCTAAATTATAGTGGAACCAAGAAAAATCAGGCTTCAATTCAATGGCGTGGCGGTAAGCGGCGATCGCCTCTTCCCACTCTCCTTGATCTCGCAGAAGATCCGCTAAATTGTTGTAGGTATAGGGGTAATCTGGGTTTAGTTCAGTGGCGCGGCGGTAAAGTGCGATCGCCTCTTCCCGCTGGCCCTGTGTGGCCAAAGCATCCCCTAACATTTGATGAGACTTGTAATCTGGTTGAACGTCAATAGCGCGGCGGTAACAAGCGATCGCCCCATTCACATCATTCTTTTGTGCTAACATCCGTCCCAACTGCAAGTGCGCCTCACCACATTGGGGATTTACCTGCAACGCCATCTGATAAAAGACGATCGCCCCATCAGGCCAACTGTGCCGCACCAAAGCATCAGCCAAACCCACATAAAGGTCAGCATCATTCGGCGCAATCTCCAGCGCCTTATGATACAACTGCACGTCATCACGATTCTCCTCGATCGCCCTGCGGTACAAGCGCATCGCCTCCTGCAAATCCCACTGCGATCGCATCCTCAAAGCATCAGCCAACTTTTGCGAAATCCACGGCAAATCCGGCTGAATTTCCACAGCACGGCGGTAAGCAGCGATCGACTCATCCCACCGTTCCAGCTTCTCAAAAGCCGTCCCCATGTTGTAATAAGTCCACGGAAAATCGCGATTCAACTCAGCCGCGCGACGGTAAACCTCGATCGCCTCGTCCCACCTTTCCATTTCTAGCAACACGTCGCCCAACTTGCTGTGCGACCAAAAGAAATTCGGATTCAGTTCGTTAGCGCGCCGGTACGCAACCACCGCCTCATCCCAGCGTTCCAAATTCACCAGCGCTTCTGCTAAATTGTTGTGCGCCCAAAAATGTTCGGGATTTAGTTCGATCGACCTTTGGTAAGCCGAAATCGCCTCATCCCACCGTTCCAGCTTAATCAGCGCGTCGGCTAAATAGTTGTGCGACCAACTAAAATCTGGATTTAATTCAGTTGCTTTGGTGTAAGCTTCTACAGCTTCCTCCCAGCGTTCCAACTTCAGCAGCACATCTGCTAAATTGTTGTGAGACCAGCTAAAATCAGGATTTAATTCGATCGCCTTGCGGTAAGCCTCAACAGCTTCCTCCCAGCGTTCCAACTTCACCAGCGACTCAGCTAAATTGTTGTGCGACCAAGAAAGTTCGGGATTAGTTTTAATCGCATTGGTGTAAGCATCAACCGCCGCTTCCCACTGTTCTTGACCCTTCAGAAGTTCGCCCAATTCGTGATAAGCTGCCCCTGCATTTGGATTCATTGCAACAGCGCGCCGGTAACAGTCAATTCCTTGCTCAAGCTTACCTTGCTCGATCAAAGTTTTGGCTAAATTCTCGTGTTCCTCAGCGGTGCCAGACTTGGGGTCGATCGCCAAAGCTCGATACAAAGCTTCTGACGCAGCTTCCGACTTACCTAACTGAGTCAAAAGTTTCGCAAAATTGCGGAAAGCGCCGGCAAAATCAGGCTTAAGGGCGATCGCCTTTTCGTAAGCAGAAACCGCTTGCTGCCACTGTTCCTGCTGCGCGCAAATGCTGCCATAATTAGCATAAGCTTCGGCAAAATTCGGATTAATTTCTATTGCTTTGACATAGCAAGTTTTAGCATCATCAATTTTGCCAACAGCTTGCAGGGCATTGCCGAGCATTTTGTAAAGCGGCGCTTCCGGCTTAATTTGTAGAGCTTTCTTGCAAGCAGAAATTGCCTGTTCCCATTTCCCCTGAGCAAAATAACCTTCTGCCAGTATTTTGTATGCTTCTGGATCTTCTGTAGTAATTCCAGCATTAACAGGTGGCTGAACTTGTTGACGCCCAAGCTGTTGTTGAAGTTGTTGCGGTATTTTTTTCAGTATTTCTTGCGGTATTTTCCGCAATATTTGCTCAGGTATTTGTTGTTGAACTTGTGGTTGTTGAATTTGTTGCGGTATTTGTTGTTGAACTTGTGGCGGCTTAGCAGCACCATTAGTCGCGGTTGCACCAGCCAAAGTTTGCTCTCCCTCGCTGCCGTTTCTAGCATTAGCTGCGTTCAGTTCTATAGCTTTGCGATAATATACTGTGGCTTCTTCTAACTTGCCTTGTTTTTTGAGGGCTTCGCCGATATTTTGGTAGGCTTGCGCCAGATTAGGATTTAATTTTATGGCGCGATCGTAACAAGAAATAGCTTCGGGAAACTTTTCTTGCCGGAAAAAAGCATCACCCATACCTAAGTGTTCTGCCGGCGATGCTTTTTCTGGTTCCAAAGAGAATGCACGATACCAGCATTCCTGAGCTTCTGCCCTTTTGCCAATTTGTCCGAATACTTTCGCCAAATTGCGGTATACTCCCGCGAAATTCGGTTTAATCGCGATCGCCTTTTGGTAAAACTCGATCGCCTCCGACCATTTTTCCTGTTGCGCGCTAATGCTGCCCAAATTCGCGTATACTTCCGCAAAATTCGGTGCTATTTCAATAGCTTTAGCGTACCAGTGCCGCGCCTCTTCCATCCTGCCTTGAGCTTGCAGCGCGTTGCCCAAAGTCTTGTAAGCCGGTGCAAAATTAGGGTGCATTTTCAAAGCTTGCTCGCAGGAGGCGATCGCTTCTTCCAATTTTCCTTGGGATAAATATATTTCTCCCTGTTGGTTAAATTGAACCGCTGTTGATTCTGTATTTACTGTTGATGGCATAGGGGCGGCTCCAGATATAGCAATTTATGTATATATTCAAAACACTTAATAAGTCTACAGCGGTTTGACATCAACGATCGCTCTCTTGTTCCCCAAATTTAAAAATTTTATAGATCGGGCCGGTCTCTAGGGTGTTTTTGAAGAAAGGTAAAGAGGGCGATCCCAGCAGGAAGATGATACAGTCAGGTCGATCGAACTCCTCGGTGCGGGCTGCTGCTGGTTTACTGGCTCTGGAGTTTTGGCTCGCCAAGAGCGAACCTCCTCCTTGTATTTTTGTCGAGTGGGGGCGGGTTTATATATCTTCTGAATGTGAATTAAAGATTGTTGGCGAACCCGCGCTTACAACGATTGTGGTCGTTCGAGCGAATTCGAGATCGCCAAAGGTGGGGAAATATCAGCCGATCGCTGCGGTAAAATCGTAGTCAGGGTTAACTTAAACCATTTTTCTAAAGATGTGCTACGGATGAAGTCTTAGCCCCCCCCCTTAATAAGGGGGGGTTGGGGGGGTAATATCTAGCGCTACTTTATGAAATTGGTATTAAACCTTTATATAATGTCGCGGTGATTTTGATGTTATTAGAGCCACCACCTCAACTTGTCGGAGAAAAGCGCCTCACCTTTCGCGATCTCGATTGGCGCGCCTTCAAGCAAATTCAAAGTTTGCTGACTGAGCGCACCCGCGCCCGCTTTACCTACGATAACGGAGCGTTAGAAATTACCAGAGGCCTCGAAGGACACGAACGCTCTGCTCGCTTGATTGAACTCTTTGTGAGAGTCCTTGTGGTTGAGATGGGGATGAAAATTAAGACGATGGGATCGACTACGCTCGATCGCGAAGACCTACTCAAGAGCGCCGAGCCAGACAATGGATATTATATTCAGAATTATGCCTTAGTTGCCGATCGCCCGGTTAACTTGAATATCGATCCAGCCCCCGATTTAGTCGTGGAAGTGGATATTACCCATACCGATATCAATAAAAATACACTCTATGCGAGTATGGGCGTGCCTGAGTTTTGGCGGTTTAACGGGCGGGTATGGCGGATTCTGCAATTAGTCGATGGGGCTTGTGTCGAGTGCGATCGATCTCCCACTTTTGGGATTATTGAAAAAACGGATTTATACCAGTTTCTAGAAGTGGCTTTCATAGATGAAGTTGCCGCAGAGATTGATTTTCGTCAATGGGTGCGACAGCAGATTCAAGGCTGAGTAGAGTAAGTGCGATCGCACCAAAACTAGAATAGCCTTATTGAATAAAAAACGATCGCCCTTTTCGGATCGAGCGATCGCCTTTTTTTCAAGAATTACTTAACAACTATTAGCAATTACTAATTAAGCTGCTGCTGCTGCTGCTTCTTCTTCTTCTGCTATCTCTTCAGCACTGGCTTTAGTTCCCAGAACGGTAACAACCACCTGAGTTGGATCGCCAAGAGCTTCTGCTCCCGGAGGCAAAACTAACTCATGAATGTGCAGCGCATCCCCTACCTTTAAGTTAGAAACATCTACTTCAATTGCATCAGGAATGCTATCAGGTTTGCACTTAACTGCGATTTGCGTCAACACAGTTTCTAACATACCGGATTCTAACTTGACACCGATAGCTTCGCCGACAAAACTCAGCGATACTTCAACTTCCAGGCTATCTTGAGTTGCGACGGAGAAAAAGCTCAGGTGGTAAGGAAAGCCTTTCCAAGGATGAACTTGAACTTCCCGCAGCAAGGTTTTTCCTGTCCAAGAGAGTTCGGGAATGCTGAGGTCAATTAGGGCGTTGTTGACTACGTGCTTTTTGAGCAGGTGTTCAACTGTTTTGGCTTTGATGGTAAGGGAAATGGATTCAGAGCCGTTGTGTCCGTAGAGGACGGCGGGAATCATTCCTGAGCGGCGGAGGGCGTTAGGCTTGCTGCCTTCTACCCGCTTTTGACATTCTACTGCGAGTTCCATTTTATGACTTTCTGTTGATTGTTTTCACATTTTACCAGAATTGTGATATCGCGATCGCACCTAATTAAACGACTCGCTGAAGATACTGATAATTCTCATTTTCCAGACACTTAAGCAATTCCAGCATTTTCCTCAAACGGTACGTTCCTGCTTGGTATTCTTCTTTGAGAGGGGAATCACCCAGCTTAGCAAGGACGGTATCGCTTTCGCAGATGATTGCATCGCGGAAAAAATTTCTAAACTTCTGGCGTATATCTTGATCTAACTCAACTAAAGGTAGCTTCTCCTCCTCTTCATCTATCAAAATATTTCTGGGGACAGATTTGCCAATTTTGGAAAATTCTGATTTTGCCAACCACTCATAAACGTCTTCAGACATTCCGACATAGTGGGGTGGCTGATTAGTTTTGAAGGCATAAAAAATCATGTCTAACATTAGCTTTCCTCCTGACCTTCCTGATTCACCAACTTACTCTCTGGAAAATTTTCTACCCAAGCTACATCTGCTTTGTCGAATACAACCTTAGCTGGTTTAGTAATTCCCCCTGTGGTAATAACTCCAATTACAGTTCCTTTTTGACATATTTCCTTAGCTTTTGTGGAATCTAGTTTTTTGTTTTTCCAGGCTTTAATTTCAATATGCGGTTCATTCATTATTGTTTATACTTTTTATTATTTTGATAAATTAACCATTAAATTCGATCTGTAAATTGCGGAGTAGCTGTTTAACTCGCGGAACATCCCGATCGTTGACGATCAAAATATCACCTTTGGGATTGTTTCCGGTTGTTCTTTTGGCTTGTATTCCTTCTTTGCTTAATTCCATTATAAGCCATCCAATCATATCTCTGTGAACTTCTAGCCGTGCTATCAGTTCATCTTCGTCAGTCATTTACTTGACTCCCTGTAAATAAAGATACACTTGACCTCGCCGTGGGTCAAGTGCACTAAATCTGCTGGAACCTTAAACTAAGTAGGTAGCGGCGAGACTGGCAACAGCTTTGAGTATGATTGGTTGATACCCAAAATGTATTTTAAAGGCAACGTTAGGCTGGCGTACCGTCATGAGAAAGCAAAGCGCGCTTGGGCCCGTGAATTGGGTCTTCGACAATGATAGTTTGGTCGCGGCTGGCTCCGAGAGATACAATGGCGATCGGCACTTCCATCAAATCTGCCAAAAACTTCAGATAATCCAAAGCTTGCGGCGGCAAATCTTCCAAATTGCGGCACTCTTCCGTGGACTGTTTCCAACCGGGAAGGGTTTCATAAATGGGTTTGCATCGAGCAAATATCCGCGAACTTTTCGGGAAATCGATGCAGCGTTCGCCGTCAATTTCGTAAGCAACGCAAACTTTTATTTCTTCTAATTCATCCAAAACATCTAGTTTGGTAATTGCCAGACAGTCAAGGCCGTTGATGCGGACTGCGTAGCGGCCGATTACCGCGTCGAACCAACCGCAGCGGCGTTTCCGGCCGGTTGTGGTGCCGAATTCTGCACCTCTTTCGCCCAAAATTGCGCCAACTCCATCGACCATTTCGGTAGGGAAGGGGCCTTCTCCGACGCGGGTTGTGTAGGCTTTTGCTACGCCAATTACGCGATCGATCGCTGTTGGGCCAACTCCCGTTCCCACGCAAGCGCCGCCCGCGATGGGATTGCTAGAAGTAACGTAAGGATAAGTGCCGTGGTCTAAGTCTAATAAAGTGCCTTGCGCGCCTTCAAACAGAATATTTTTCCGCGTGTGAAGTCCCTCATAAATCTTCAGGGAACTGTCTACTACGTGCGGCCGCAAACGTTCTGCATAAACTTGATATTCATCAAAAACATCTTGCGGATTGAGAGGCGGCAAATTGTAAAGTTTTTCCAGAATGACATTCTTATGATGAATCGTCCATTCCAGTTGTTCTCGGAACCCTTCCAAGTCCATCAAGTCGAGCATCCGAATGCCTGTGCGTTCCGACTTGTCGGCGTAAGTAGGGCCGATGCCGCGTCCTGTTGTCCCGATTTTATAATTTCCCCGCTGCTCTTCCGATGCCACATCAATCAATCGGTGATAGGGCATGGTGATGTGAGCAGTCTCTGAAATCATCAGGGAGGCAGTCGAAATATTCAGTTTTTCTAGCTGATCTAACTCTGCAATTAAAACTTTAGGGTCGATTACCGTGCCGCAGCCGATGATACACTGCGTCTCCGGGTAGAGAATCCCAGACGGAATTAAGTGCAGTTTGAAAGTTTGACCGTTGACTACCACGGTGTGACCGGCGTTGACGCCCCCTTGGTAGCGGACAACGATATCTGCGGATTTGCTGAGCAAATCGGTAATTTTTCCTTTTCCTTCATCGCCCCACTGGGCGCCGATTACAACTACGTTAGCCAAGGGTTTCTCGCGTTCAGTTCAGGTTGACACAAACTCCGATTATGTACGAATGTGTCGCGGATGTCAAATATATTTTTGTTACAATTGAGAGCAGTGAGGCTGTATTACTCTCAATCAAAGACTCCCAGCACTATCGGGGGACTTCCGAAAGGAGAATGGGAGAATGGGAGAGGGGGAGAGGGGGAGAATGGGAGAGGGGGAGAATGGGAGAGGGGGAGAGGGGGAGAGGGGGAGAATGGGAGAATGGGATAGTCTATTGCAATCTTCTTTATTATCCTGTAAGTCATTCCCAATTCTTCAATCTAAAATCCAAAATCTAAAATCTAAAATCGCATGACTTTACACGCTGAGTTGCACCGACATTTAGGCGGTTCTGTGGTTCCTCGGATTCTGTGGCGCTATTTCGATCGCCATAATGCCGAAATGGTCGATCGCTTTCAACACTACTCTGCTTTTGAGGATTTTTACACTCGTCCGCGCAATACTCTCGATGAGTATTTGGAACTGCACACGCTGGTAGAAAGCGTGCAAACTGTGGAGACTTTGCCTTATTTTATCTATCGGTTGATGCGCGGCGCTTATGTATTTGAAAATTTGGCTTATTTGGAGTTGCGCTATACGCCTTATTTGCGGACTCCAGAGCATTTGTCACAGTCAAAACGCATTGATTTGATGGCAGAAATTGTACGGGTTGTGGGGAAGGCAAGTCAAATTGGTGATTGTCCGATTGTGACTAGCCAAATTTTGTGTATGCACTCGCGTTTACCCCATGAGGTGAATCGGGCGATCGTCGATTTGGCCGCTCAAATGGGAGAATATGTTTGTGCGATCGATCTTGCGGGCGGTGATGCTGCTATTGGCGATCGCCTGGATGAGTTTGTGGCATTGTATCAGTACGCAAGGTCGATCGGCATTAAGACTACCGGCCATCTCTACGAAACTACCTCTGGCTGTTATCCCGAACTTCTGCCCTATTTGATGCGTATCGGCCACGGGATTCAAATTCCGCTAAAATATCCCGAACTGCTGCCAGAGGTCGCGCGCAGGGGTCAATGCTTAGAGGTTTGCCCGACTACCTATCTCAAGACGGGGACGTTACAGGATATGGGGGAATTGAAGGTTGTGTTCGATCGATGTTTTGAGGCTGGCGTCGATATTGCCATTTGCACAGACAACGCGGGATTGCACAACGTGCGGCTGCCTTTTGAGTACGAGAATTTGTTGACTCTGGATATCATTGATTTTCGGCAGTTACAAGCCTGTCAAGAGGCCGCTTTCCGCCATGCTTTCGCGTGGCCCTACGATGGGCGGCCTGTGAAAATGCTGACGGGTTTGTTGCAACATTAGTCGGTTGGTGCGATCGTTAATTAGCAAATAATATCTATTTAACGAACCGCGAAGGCACGAAGGAAGAGAAGGAAGAGAAAGAGGAAGATAGGTAAATCTTTTTAGGCAAAGACTTGATTTAAAAATGAGAAAAAGCTCTTTCTTATCTTCCTTCGCGCTCTTTGCGTCTTCGCGGTTCGTTAAATAGATATTTGTAAAATTATAATAAGTGTCGGTCGATCGGCAATCGGTAACAAGTTATAGTCTGAAAACGGAAAGATGAATATAAAAGGATAAAAAACATGACAAATATGGACGCTTACTGGATGCCTTTCACGGCTAACCGACAGTTTAAGGCAAATCCGCGCATCTTGGTTTCGGCAAAAGATATGCACTTTACAACCGATGATAACCGATCCATTTTAGATGGGATTGCGGGGCTTTGGTGCGTGAATGCAGGCCACTGTCGCCCGAAAATTATCGAGGCAATTCATAAGCAAGTATCGACCCTAGATTATGCCCCACCTTTTCAGATGGGACACCCCGGCGCTTTTGAATTAGCGGAACGTTTGGTGAAGATGATTCCGGGCAATTTCGATCGCGTTTTCTTCACTAATTCGGGTTCGGAGTCTGTGGAAACTGCTTTGAAAATTGCGATTGCTTATCACCGGGTGAAAGGTGAAGGAACTCGTCAAAGATTAATCGGTAGGGAACGCGGTTATCACGGCGTTGGTTTTGGGGGAATTTCTGTCGGTGGTATTGGTACAAACCGTAAATTTTTTGGCAGTTTGCTGACAGGAGTTGATCATTTACCTCACACTCATAATTTAGAACACAATGCTTTCAGTCGCAAGCAACCGAAATGGGGCGCGCATTTTGCTGATGAATTGGAACGGATTGTGGCTTTGCACGATGCGTCTAATATTGCGGCGGTAATTGTCGAACCTGTTGCTGGTTCTACGGGGGTTTTGATTCCGCCCCAAGGTTATTTGCAGCGGCTGCGGGAGATTTGTGACAAGTACGGGATTCTGCTGATTTTTGATGAGGTAATTACTGGATTTGGCAGGCTGGGTTCGAGTTTTGCTACTGAATATTTTGGGGTGGTTCCCGATATTGTGACGGTGGCGAAGGGGATAACTAATGGTACTGTACCGATGGGGGCGGTGTTTGTGAAGGAGGGAATTTATGATGCTTTTATGAATGCTCCCGAAAATGCGATCGAGCTTTTTCACGGTTATACTTATTCTGGTCATCCGCTAGCCTGCGCTGCTGCTTTGGCGACGCTGGATATTTATGAGGAAGAAAGGCTGTTTGAACGGGCTAATAAGTTGGCTGATTATTGGGAAAATGCGGTTCATTCTTTGAAGGGCGTGCGCCATGTAATTGATGTGCGGAATCTCGGACTTGTGGCGGGGATTGAGTTGGAATCTATCCCTGGGAAGCCGGGGAAACGGGCTTTTGATTGTTTCTTGCAGTGCTTTGAAAAAGGGTTGCTGGTTCGGACTACTGGTGATATTATTGCTTTGTCGCCTCCGTTGATTATTGAACAGGAACATATCGATCGCATTTTGGAAATTTTGACTGGGGTTTTGCAGGGATTGGAGTGAGATTTAATCAAACCGCGAAGGCGCTAAGGACACGAAGGAAGAGAGAGAGAAGAAGATCGGGAAAATCTCTCTCTCTTTCCCTGCTTCGCGCTCTTTGCGTCTTCGCGGTTCGTTCAAATCCTTAAACAGCGCTATAATCATTCATAACGAACGACGAACGACGAATAACTATGGTACTGTTAACTGCAAAAATCTCTGCTAACGAGTTGGCAAATTTAGCTGTAGATTTGATTCGGAAAAGTGGGTGCGAATACGGTGATGTGCGTTTTTGCAGTTACCGGAGGCAAGGTTTGTATGCGCGCGATCGCTCTTTAAGCAATATCTCCGATAATGTAAGTTCCGGTTTTGGCGTGCGAGTGCTGCTAGACGGTGCTTGGGGCTTTGCCGCCAGTCACAGCAAAACCACCGCAGAGGTTGCCAGAATCGTCGCTTTGGCCGTGGAAATCGCTAAAGGCAGCCGCTTGACTCAAAAAGCACCGGTGCGCTTAGTACCAGTCGAAAAATATGTCGATACTTACATTAGTGCGATCGCAATTGACCCGTTTTCTGTACCCGTTGCTGACAAAGCCGAACTTTTATTAACCATCAACGAGCGCCTGCTAGCACACGAATCACAAGGCATCAAAAAAGCTTATTCTTTTTTGACATTCAATCGCGAAGACAAGGTTTTTGCGTCCACAGAAGGCTCGCTAATCGAACAAACAATCTACCGCAGCTATCCGGGTTTTGGCTGTACGGCAATTGCGGGCGGCGATGCCCAAAGTCGCAGTTACGAACGCCCGCCCCTAAACATCGGTTACGAACACATTAATCCAGATGATTTGTTGAGTCAAGTCGCACGAGTTGCGGCCGAAGCGATTGAGAAAGTCGCTGCGCCAAAAGTCCCGGCTGGTATTTGCAAATCTCTGATTCTCAAGCCGACAAATTTGTTTCTGACAATCCATGAATCCGTCGGACACCCAACAGAATTAGACCGGGTTTACGGCTACGAATCTAATTTTGCTGGCACGAGTTTTGCTACTACCGATAAGTTAAATAAGCTGCAATACGCTGCACCTTGGGTTAACTTCAAGTGCGATCGCACTCAACCCCACGGCCGCGGTACAATGGGTTACGACGATGAGGGCGTAAAATCACAGGATTGGTACGTTGTCAAGGATGGAATTTTAGTTGATTATCTCACTGACAGAGAAACAGCTTATCGCCTCGGACGCGGTAGCAGCAACGGTTCTGCCTGCGCTGACAGTTGGTCGAGTGTACCGATGGTGAGAATTCCTAATTTGGGATTGGAACCAGGCCCGGATGGTGGCAGTCATACTGCTACTTTAGATGAGATGATTGCTGATACGGAAGATGGGATTTTAATTGATGGTATTGGTAGTTTTTCAATTGACCAACAGCGGCGCAATTTTCAATTCGGCGGTAATGCGTTTTGGAAGGTGGAAAAAGGTAAAGTTGTCGGGATGTTGAAGGATGTAACCTATCATTCAATGAGCACTGATTTCTGGAATCAAGTAGATGCGATTGGCCCTGCTTCCGAACGGGTACAATGTGGTACGAATATGTGCGGCAAAGGTGAACCGATACAGGTTGCTCAAATGACTCACGCTTGTGTGCCGGTGCGGGTAAGGGATATTCAAATTGGGGGAAGGGCTTAATTTAAAGCGTAGGTTGTTAACGTGAAAATTCCAGCGGATGCTATCATACCAGAAGCCAAATTAACGCGCTATCTACTTATTTTAAAAGCGCAAGATGACAAATAAAAATTTCTGGCTCAGGGTGGTTTTAGTCAATATAACCCAGAAGCTTTGCTAGCAGCAATTCAGTCTTTAATCGCATCTGCTGAGGCAGTAGAAGATGGTGCTAATGAATTCGGAAAGTTCTTTCGCGCTGAAGGTGAGTTACCAGCAGTTAATGGACGTAATTTAGCAGTTGTTACAATTTGGTTGCAGTGGCAAATTGACGGAAGTTTTCATTTTATTACTCTCAAACCTAAAAAGGAGCCTCGACGTGAAACTTGAACTTTATCAGCGTGTAGCATTGTGCCGGGATATGCCTCTATATCAACTAAAAAAAGGCGATGTAGCTATGCTAGTCGATCGCGTACCTCACCCAATCCAAGGCGAAGATGGCTGCGTGTTAGAAATATTTAATGCGTTAGGAGAATCGATTTTAGTCGTGGCTGTCTCCCGTTCAGATGTGGAACCTTTACGAGCTGATGAAGTGTTAACAGTTCGCTCTTTAGTACAGGCAAGTTAACCGTAATATTGCGGCTCAATATGTTTTCAAATACCAACAAATCATGCTAGCATTATAGCTTATGACCGTTACAACATCTCCCGCAATTTTAAGTGAAGACCAAGCCTTATCTTTACTAGAAAATGTAGTCAAACAATCCTCAGCAGAAGCAGTATTTGTCAGTCTCTCTACTGGCGAAGAATCTCTTTCCCGTTTCTCAGAAAATCAAATCAGCCAAAATATTAGCAAGACTGTATTTAGCCTCAACATTACTAGCTATTTTGGCAACAAAAGTGCTTCTGCTGCTGTTACTGAATTTGATGAAGATGCGATCGCCCAAACCATTAAACGATCGGAAGAACTCGCCCGAATTGCCCCCGCAGACCCCGAATGGATGCCCTTGCTGCCCCCTCAAACCTACGATTTACCGAGGCCCGCGTTTGATGAAGCAACGGCCGCTGTATCGCCTCTAGCCCGCGCAGAAATGGTGCGACAGGCTTGTGCGATCGCATCTGGCGAAGGCGCGGAAGCTTCCGGTACATTGAGCGCTGAGGCTTCGCTGTACGCGATCGCCTCGTCAACCGGACTCCGCGCCTGCAACCAATCTACAGAGGCGAATTTCGGCTTTACAGCCCGCATTGACAACGGTTCTAGCTGGACTGAATCCACAGCTTGGAGTATTAGTCAACTACAAGTGGCCGAATTAGCAGCACAAGTTGTCGATCGCGCGAAGGCCTCCCGCAACCCCCGCGAAATTACTCCCGCTGTTTATCCTGTAATCTTTGATGGCGCTGCGTTTTCGGACTTGCTACCGTGGATAATTTGGGGTATGGATGCGCGGGCGGCGGATGAAGGGCGATCGTTTATGTCGATCGCCGATGAGTCTGGAAAACCCGCTGGAAACCGCGCGGGAGAACAACTTTTCAGCCCGTTAGTGCAGGTACAGCGCGATCCAAGTCATCCTTTGTTGCGATCGGGTAATTTTTTCGGCGACGGATTGAGAAATAACTATTTGGAAATCATCAAAAATGGCATCCCTCAAAGTTTGTCTTATTCCCGCTATTGGGCCGCGCAAAAAGGGAAAGAAACGAAAGGTGCTTATTACCCGATAGTGATGACAGGTTCCGATCAAAGTTTAGCAGATTTAATCGCTCAAACCGAGCGGGGAATTTTTGTCAGTCGAGCTTGGTATGTAAATTACGTGAATCCGAAAACATCGGAAGTAACCGGCATGACTCGCGACGGTACTTTCTGGATTGAAAATGGTAATATTGTTTACCCGATTAAAAATATGCGTTTCAATCAAGTTTTACCTGATATGTTGCGCGATGTCGATGCAGTTACCGAGGTGAAACGTTACGGCGGTAATGTCGTGCCCGGAGTGCGCGTGAAAGCTTTTAATTTCACGAGTGTTACTGATAGTTTGTGATTGGTGGTTATTCAATGAGTCCGCCAGTTAGCGGATGTTTGTAGTGAGAATTTTAGTCCTTTACATAAGAAGGACTAAAGTCCTCACTACGAACCTACAGTAATTTATCAAAAAAAATGCCAAATATAGATATACGTCCGGTTAAAAACGCACAAGAATTAGAAGAGATGTTTTACCAGCGGTGGTTGGTTTTGCGATCGCCCCTGGGTATGGAAAGGGGTAGCGAAAAGGACGATCACGAAAATGGTGCTTGTCATATCATAGCAACGGGCGATCGCAAAATTATCGCATCAGGCCGACTCCGAGAATTATCCCCAGAATTAGGAAGCATCTCTTATGTTGCTGTGCTTCCTGAATTCCAAAATCAGGGAATTGGCACTAAACTGATGGAAAAATTGATCGCACAAGCTAAGGAAAATAATTTCAAAACACTGAGACTGATGTCTCGCATTAACGCTGTTCAATTTTACCAAAAACTCGGATTTTCCGCACAAGAAAGTCCTTTTGATTACCTGGGAATTCCGCACGTATTCATGCAGTTAGAAATTTAATTAGTGTCATAATATAGATTCGTAGTGAAGACTTTAGTCCTCTGATTTTGGATGCGGACTAAAGTCCTCACTACGAACCTGATTTTGGATGCGGACCAAAGTTCTCACTACGAACCTGATTTTGAATGCGGACTAAAGTCCTCACTACGAACCTATTTGATTGTGATTGTTTATAGCGGTTCTCAAAAAAGTGAGGAGAGCCTCATGCCCTATGCCCTATGCCCTATGCCCTATGCCCTATGCCCTATGCCCTATGCCGGAAGCGTACCTGATATGAGAGCTTGAAAGGCTATAATTTCACATTGTCTCTACCAATATCGGCTGCGGACTTCCCGGATAGATGACAAATTTTGACTCTTCAGTCTTCGAGTAAAAGTAATAATTTTTTACCAAATACTTGACAAACTCTGATTCTTGTTTCGCACCGCAGGAACCTTTCAGCCGAACTGTTTTACTGTCATTTTTGACTAAATTAGCCCGATAGGTGTACGTCCCATCGACTTTTTCAAAAGTTAATTCAGCAACAAAACCATCATTTTCTGGATATTTTTCAACAATGCGCCCCGCAACTTTGTAGTTGAACCAATCCCAACCGTAGCGCATGATAAATTCTCGTTCCAAAACCTGAATTGCGTTTGGCAAAATTCCCCAACCCCGATAAACTTTATTCAAACATTCAATATCGCCAGTGCGCGTCAGAATAGATTTGAACGAAGTGCGATCGAGATTTCCGTAATATCTACCATCTGGCAAATCAATCGCAGTCGGTGCCATGCGGTGTCCGCCAAAGTGACTGGATTTCCAAACACGAACATCACTCAATTCTAACTCGGAAACCACAGCTTTTGCTTGGGCATAAAAAGGATTGCCGTATCTGGCGCAACATCTATCGTGACTCCCGTGAGTGCAAACCAAAATATCTCTAATTGGGTTATTTTCAACTTCGCAATCCGGGACTTCTCCAGCTAAATAGCTTTTGACTGTTGCCGCCACTTCTTCAATGTTATTAACATTAAATTCGTGTTTTTCGTAACCGCCACAAATATCTTGACTTTGATTTTCGTAAATCAAAATTTTGCGCTGATCAGCACATTTAGTTGCTTCACTATTTATCAACAAAAATCTGATTTTTTGCTTTGAATGCTCTACTTCCTTCACCAAATCCCTGAGATTCTGGGGAACTTGTGGGGAATTAAAAGCTTCTGATTCCCAAGGCAAACAGCATTCAATTAATACATAGGTTTGGTAATTAGTACCGCTACCAATAATATCCTCTTGAACGCATTTAGAAGCATCAGCGCACAAAAAACTATTCGTCATGTTATACCTCATTGTGTGTCATAAATTACTATGTTACAAACCAATTTATCGCAGCTATTACTCTTATGTAGCTTTAACTAACAAAAATAATTCCTTCAACAACTAGCCTCGACAAAAGCGGCATTACATCTATTTCCCAATCACAATCCGGCAACCAATCCATCACATCCTCTCCTGTAAAAACTTCTGTACTGAATAGATTGTCTGTAAATTTATCCGTTACTCCTTTCAGAGATAATTCTTTGCCTCCAACAACGATTTTGTATCCGCACCCGTCAGGCAATTCGTGAATTCTCACCCGCTGAAATTTGGGAATTCTATATTTAGTTTGAATGCCGTAGGGAAAAATGTTGAACCCTGCTTGATAAGGGAGAGAATATTTCGCCACAGGTTTGGCTAAACTATCGAGGTAGCTGCTGTACTCTTCTCCCAGATTTTTACTGTTTGTGTAGCCGTGAAATTCAGCAATTAAATTATTTACACTTGTATCGATTGAATCTTGATTTATTCGCAGCGGTAAACTTTGCCGCCACTCTGATTGTTGTCGCAATTCGCCCACCAACCATTCTAAAAAATCAATTCCTGTTTTGCAGTGAATTCCTAATGTTAAATGCAGCGACGGTTCGTCGGAAGCAATTGCATAATGCCAATGTCCGCGCGGTATGTAAAGCACGTCGCCAGGGTGCAATGTGCAGGTTAAATAGGGTGGGGTTTCTGGCGGCGGAAAAGTGGAGGATTTTTGGTCTGTAAGCGGGTATTTAATTGTGTCGGCAAAGACGTACCACTGTTTGATTCCGTCTGTCTGCAAGATAAAAACTTCGTGGGTGTCGTAATGGGAGGAAAAACCCTGTTTTTCCGGCCAAGAACAGTAGGCATTTACTTGGTTTCCATAACCCAAGTCTGCTTTAAATTCTGCTGCAAATTCAGCTATTTCTGGTATGAGTTTGTGGACTTGATTGATAATTAACGTTGCTCCAGATTGGCACAATTTGATGAGATTTTCATTTTCGCTTTCGTCGAGAACTTTTCCTTCTACTGCTAAGCGAATGTCGGGATATTTTAATTGGTAAAAGTTGAGCAGGTGGTTGAGTTTTTCCCAGGAAAATAGGTGTGCAAAGTCTTTTTTTCCTTCACTTTTAATCGCAACTGCTTTGTTTGTCCAGTTGTTATTTAAAAAATCTTCCAGATTGTATGGTTTGAGGAGATTGGCGAGCGATCGCATAAATTTTAAAAATAAACGATAAAAATTATCAATAAGATTTTAGCAATTTAATAATTGAGGACAACACTTTGCGCTTGTCCTCAATTACTCCAGACTTCCCGACATCAAAAAATAAAATCTATTACTTCTTGTTTGGGGAGGCGAAGTCTAACGGAAAAACCTGCAATTACTCGTTGGTAACATCGCTACCATCGGCATCAACATTGAGGGTAGAAGAGACGTTTTTAGCTGTGGCGTGCTTGGCAATTTCCTTGACTTCTACTTGGATTTTGCTAGCGCGGGACAGTTTGAGAGCCGATGCGTTGATTTGCTTTGACATAATGGCCTCTAATTGTTGTAGTACACCAATTTAGCTGAAATTTTCCCTGACTGTGACGTTAGGGCTTGAATTCTCAACTTTGACTAAAAGTGTAACATGAAGTTAATAACCTGTGCAAATAGTTAAGAATTTTGTTCAATAAACAGGCCGACAGGATAATTCGCAGCAGTTGCCAACCTTGGTGAGAATTAAGCGTGAATCCGCTCTGCAGCTAGATTTTGGAGGTTGAGCGGGTGTGGCGATCGCCCGATCGCCCTTTTAACTACAGGACTAGGCGGGCGATCGCCTGTTGATAAACTTTCCTGCAATATAGCAGTTTTTTGATTCTCGGCATCTACCTTAAGGTAGAGTATTGTTTGTGAGAGTTAGGATGAAAACGAGCTACTATCTAAATGAAGGGCGATCGAGAAAAACCCATTCCCAATCCCCAACAACCTTTATTCGCGATCCAGAAGTCACGAATACACACATACCTGTTTCTTCCCTCTTCCCTCTTCCTTTTTCCCTCTTCCTTCTTCCCTCTTCCTTCTTCCTTCGTAATCATCAATGAATCAATATTTTGCTACAGTTGCGCGCGGTTTAGAAACAATTGCCGCCCAAGAATTAGAAAGCTTAGGCGCGCAGGATGTCAAGCCAGATTTTACAGGAGTTTACTTTGCGGGCGATCGCGCTTTATTGTACCGCGTCAATCTTTGGTCAAGAACAATTTTTCGAGTGTTAATGCCGATCGCCGAATTTCAGTGTTATAACTCAGATATGCTCTACGGCGCAGTCCAGAGAATTCCTTGGGACGAATATCTAAATCCTGATAATACCTTAGCAGTCAACTGTACAGGTGGGAACGACAAGTTAAATCATACTCACTTTACAGCTTTGCAGGTCAAAAATGCGATCGCCGACCAACAGCGCCACCAATTTAACAAGCGTTCGAGTGTTGATGTCGAGAATCCCGATTTGCTGATTAATATTCACATTCATCGCGATCGCGCTATTTTGAGTTTAGACAGTTCCGGCGGCAGTTTGCACCGGCGGGGATACCGACCGGCAATGGGGCTGGCTCCGCTCAAAGAAACCCTCGCTGCGGCCCTTTTAGAAATGGCAGAATGGACGCCAGATTTACCATTTTTAGACCCGATGTGCGGTTCGGGAACTTTGCCTTTGGAAGCGAGTTTAAAAGCCTTAAATATTGCACCGGGATTGTTTCGAGAAAAGTTTGGATTTATGACGTGGCGGGATTTTGACGAGCCTTTGTGGGATAAATTGTGGGCCGAAGCGGAAAACAGCGAATTGTCAGAGCTTCCAGAAATGATTTCCGGGTGCGATCGCGATTCTGATATGTTAGATCAAGCTCGCACTAACGCGCAGCAAGCAGGTATTGCCGGTAAAATCAAGTTTGCTCGTACCGAGTTATCCGAGTTGGAAGCACCGACAGACAGAGGCGTTCTGATTTGCAATCCTCCCTACGGAGAGCGACTGGGAGATCCTAGCGAATTAGGGGAACTTTATAAAATGTTAGGCGATATTTTCAAGCAGCGTTTTAAAGGTTGGAATGCGTTTATTTTGACAGGAAATAAGGAGTTGGGGAAACAAGTTGGACTCAGGACATCAAAGCGGATTCCAGTTTTCAATGGCTCAATTCCCTGTACTTTGCTCAAGTATGAACTGTATTGAATTACCTTTGCCATTCCTCTTTCCCTTCCCCTCTCCTTGATTAAATGTTTCACCTAGCCATCAACTTTGGCTGGAATGACTCCGCACCATTTTCCCACCAAAAAACTGATTCTTTCTGGCGTGGAGAAAGAGTTTTTGAAAGCACGAGTAACTCATCTGGTGAAAAAGGAGCTTTCCAATGATCAGAAAACACTTTAATCGGTTGTCTGGAGTGATAATTAAAAAATATTGCGTCGCGGTGTGACTTGATAGGCATCTTACCGCGATGAAAAACATGGTGAGAGTCGAAAAAAACAACAGTACCTGCTAGCCCTGTACATGAAACCCAATTTGATTGGTCTAAATGTTGCGCTACTTCTGCATCAGAAAATAAAAGTTTTCGTTTGAGAGGGCTTAACTGAGAATTGAAATGCTTTGGAATATATTCAAACGGGCCATTTTCAGGATTCACATCATTCAAGTAAACAGCTATTTTGAGAAGTCTATGATCTTCAGGGTCTTTATGCCACAATCTTGTATGTACCTGCTGTTCGTTCGCAAAATCTTTCTGAAAAAACAAACCCCGGTAAGCAACGGGAACCCCAAGATAATTTTCAGCAATGTCAAACAACCGCTCTTGAAGACCCCATAAAAAGATTTCTGAATTTTTGATAATTTCTGCTGAATTAACATGATAAACGTATTGATCTTCAAAAGCAGGAGATTTTGGATTATTAGGTAATATCGCCTTCACTGCATCCAAAAGTTGTTCATTCATTGGCAATGACAAAGCTTGTAGAGAAGTAATAAAAGCCCCTTCCTTTCTAAGAGCCTCGACAATATACTGATTCGTCGGATTCAGTGCAGGTAATTTTTTGATGTGTTGCAAAAGTCTCCACTTATAAGATAAGCTAGATTGAAGCAGAGAAGCTTCTCTTTTTATTTTCCTCAAACCTCTATTGAGCATACTAATTTCACTTTTTTAATTGCCGATCTGAACTATATTTATTTTATATCATTACTGATCTCAGGAGCAATATATCGATCGCAAAAATTTACAAAAAAAGTCATGCAAGCAAATAAGGTCGATCGCCAATTGATAGCATAATCCTCTTGAATCCCAAAGTATAACTTATTAGATATATATATTTAGTATTTAATTTGTTGTAATAAGGACTAAAGTCCTTATTACAAACGAAAGTAATTAATGAGGATTAATGCTCGATTTTGAGCGAAATAATCTTATCGCCTTGGCGGATTGCATTCACGACAGACATATCATCTGTTTGGCCAAAAGTTGTGTGAACTCCATCTAAATGCGACTGGGGAGAATGGCAAATAAAGAATTGGCTGCCGCCCGTATCTTTACCTGCATGAGCCATCGATAAAGTTCCTGCAATATGTTTTTTGGAGTTGATTTCACACTTGATTTTGTAGCCGGGGCCGCCGGTTCCAGTACCTTTTGGACAGCCACCTTGAACCATAAAGTTAGGAATGACTCGGTGAAACGCTAATCCGTCGTAAAAACCTTTTTCTGCCAAGTCAACAAAATTATTAACTGTGTTAGGCGCATCTGCATCAAACAATTCCAAATTGATTGTGCCTTTGTTCGTTTCCATAATCGCGCGGGTCATGATTTTTTCCTTACTTTCTAGAATGAGTGTGTTGTCTGCATATGAATTGCGGACTTCGCTTTTATAGCGACAGGTTTCAAGCTGTCGTTATCTTTTGGCTTTCAGCAGTGTAGCATACTCCGCAAACTCTCATAAAACTTATGTACGCTTTCTGAGCAAACCCGGTTTCTGGCGGGATTTATCGTTAGCAAAGCCAATATTTTCGGAGAAACCGGGTTTCTTGGCGTCAGTCCGATTTTAATTGTTAGTCACTGTTTTGCGAGCGGGCTCTTCCTGCATATCATTCATATTAAAAATGAAAGGAACCCGACTTGAACCTGCGCCCATAACCAGCACTTTTGGCATCTGAGCACCGCCGCTTCTCCAAGCTTCAATCGCCTCTTTTTGCAGCACCAAATCGCCGCCCTGAGCTTTCAAAGTTTCCGCCAAAAGTCTTTGAGCTTCTGCCCTACCTTGAGCGCGGTTAATGTCAGCTTGAGCCTGTTGTTCTGCTTCCTGAGCAACATAAACAGCCCTTTGCGCCCGCTGTTCAGCAACCTGTTTCTCTTCAACTGCTTTGGCAAAATCTGTCGAGAATCGAATGTTGACAACGCTGGTATCAAGCACGATTACATCATATTTTGACAGCCGTTCCTTCAGTGCAGCATCAAAGTCTTTTTTCAGTTCGCTTCTTTGAGTGATAGATTGTTCAGCCGTTCTCAGTGCAGCCGCTGTTTTAAACGCTTCTTGCGTCTGAGGAGCAATAATCTTTGAGACTATATTCTCCAAGGTTCCTTGAGTCCTTCTGACATCAACAATTCTCGTAGGATCGAGGCGAAAGTTGATCGCAAAACTAGCATTTAAATCCTGAAGGTCTTTAGTAGCACTTTGGGCGGGAACTTCAAACTTTTGCACTGTTACATCGTATATATCTACCTTGGATATCAACGGGGGTCTGAGGTGAAATCCCTCTAACAATGCTCCATCTGTGGCTTTCCCCAAAACGCTGACCACCCCTGCTTCACCCGGATTGATGACAACAAAAGAGTTAAAGCCGAGGAGTATCGCGACTACTAATAGAATCCCAGCGATTGCTGATGATATGCTCTGGAAATTTTGAGATTTCAAAATATATGCTCCTTTGTGATAATTCAATTATAATGGTTAAATGGATTGGATAGCCTCTAAAATATAAAATATAAAATATAAAATATAAAATGGATGGGTAAGCTGATGGTGGAAATTGTGAAATATCCTAGAACTTATCACATCGAAGGTTCGCGTTTCCAGCCGGGTGATGAAGACCTCGACAGCGTGCCGTTTAGCGCTATTGCCGATCGCCCTTTAATCATCGAAGAAAAGGTAGACGGCGCAAATACAGGCATCAGCTTCGCCCCAGACGGACAAATGCTGCTGCAAAGTCGTGGCCACTATCTCACCGGCGGGCCCAGAGAAAAACATTTTAATTTGTTCAAACAGTGGGCTTTCAGTCTCAGCGGAGTGCTGGGAGAAGTGCTGGGAAATCGCTATATTCTGTACGGCGAATGGCTTTATGCCAAACACACGGTTTTTTATGATTTTTTGCCGCATTATTTTATGGAATACGATGTGCTGGACTTAGAAAATCGTCAATTTTTGAGTACAGAAGCCCGCTGCAAGTTGTTAAGCGGACTGCCGTTAATGTCAGTTCCAGTGCTGTTTTCGGGAGTGCTAAAATCGCCCAAGCAAATGATGCAGTTTATGGAAAAATCTAATTTTATTGAACCCGGACATTTGAATCGGTTACGCTTGCAATGCCGGCAATTAGGATTAGATGAAGAGCGGTGTTTGAAGGAGACCGATCAGAGCGATTTTATGGAGGGCTTGTATATTAAAATCGAAGAAAATGGAATTGTCAAGGCGCGTTATAAGTACGTGCGCGCTAGCTTTTTGACTGCTATTAAAAATGCCGAAGGACATTGGCTGAATCGTCCCATTGTACCTAATATTTTGTGTCCCGGCGCAGATTTATTTAATTTTAGTTGAAGACTCCTAATAGTCCGTTGAGAGTCGGCGGTTGAAACCGCGACTATACAAACAATATCCGCCTCCGCGGACTAAGAAATTACAATATTAACAAACAGGTAAAACCATGACTACTTTATTATCACAATCCCAAACTTGGACTTTTCCCTTTTGTCCTGAACCGCCCGATTGGTTCCTAGATTGGGGAAGCATTCAAAATCATTTTGACTGGATTCAAAACTTAGAAGGATGTCAGCAAGACCCGATTTATCACGCTGAAGGAGATGTCTTAATTCACACCAAAATGGTCTGCGAAGCCTTAATCTCTTCCCTGAATTGGCGGCAGCTTGGTGTCCAAGAACGTTCAATGCTGTTTGCTGCGGCTTTGCTGCACGATGTCGCAAAACCGGCTTTTACCAAGATAGAAGAAAATGGGAGAATTAGCTCAAAAGGTCACGCCCGTCAAGGTGCGAGGATGGTCAGACAAATTTTATCTCAATTCGACCCGCCGGTGCAGTTTAGCATTCGGGAGACTGTTTGCGCGATCGTCCAATTCGGCAGTTTACCCATCTGGCTACTCGACAAACCCAACCCACAGCAGTCTGTAATTAAAGCCAGTCAAGTTGTTCGCTGCGATTTCCTCGCACTTTTGGCCGAAGCCGACGTGCGCGGCCGCGAGTGTAGCGACAGACAAGAAATCCTGGATAAAATAGAACTATTTCGGGAGTTTTGTCAAGAAAATAATTGCTTGAATTCTCCCCGACAATTCCCCTCAGCACACAGCCGATTTATCTACTTCCGCAAAGATAACGGCAATCCCGATGCTGAAATGTTTGATGATACCAAATGCGAAGTTGTTTTGATGTCGGGATTGCCCGGAAGTGGCAAAGATTATTGGATCAAAGAAAACCTGCCAAGTTTGCCCGTAATTTCCTTGGATGCGCTGAGGTTGGAGATGAATATATCCCCAGAAAAAAACCAGAGTGCTATTCTAGACAAAGCAAAACAAAGAGCTAAGGAATATTTGCGATCGAGAACTTCTTTTGTGTGGAATGCCACCAATACAAGCAAACAAATGCGGCAGCAGTTAATTGATTTATTTGCTGCTTACAACGCGCGAATTCGGATTGTTTATCTCGAAGTTCCCTTGGAGGAAGTATTGCGCCGCAACAGTTCCCGCAACGCACCTGTACCAGAAGCCGTGATTCGCAAATTAGCCGAGCGTCTGGATATTCCAGACATCACAGAAGCGCATCAAGTCGATCGAATAGTTAACAATTAATCGCCATTTTTATTCTTACCGCAAATATAATCGTTAGTCTTTCAGTTTGGTTTGAGCATTCAGAATTTAGTCCTAAATTACTTAATTAGTCAATTAGGGACTGAAGTCCCTACTACGAACCTGTGGTTTTTAGTAAGGACTTTAGTCCTCTCTTAGGTTTGAGCGTTCGGACTTGAGTCCTGAATTACTTAATGAGTCAATCGAGGACTGAAGTCCCTACTACAAACCTTTAGTTTTATAATTTTCGTCAATCCAGCAGCGCGGCAGAACTTCGCCGGACGGAAAAACCAATTTATCCTTATCAAAATTTGCCGGGTCTTGCTCTTCTTCACCAGCTTGAATTCTGCCCGATACATGATTTTTGGCAGGGCTGATTAAAGTCTCGATATCGATAATTTCTACCAAGTCGCCGGATTCTTTTTCTTGTAAAAGCATTGTTTTTTATTGAATAATGAATGCCAATTCAACTTTCATTTTAAATCGATTGAATCTTAGATGTCTCTATCTTAGGTATTATTTATAAATCTATCTTTAGGCTGTTTTATCCATAGCAAACAAAATTCTTATTTAGAGAAGCAGAAAACACAGAGCTTTACACTTATTTTCTGCAAATTGCCGATCGCAAGTTAAGAGAACAATGGTCAGATTCAATAACGAAACTACCATTAATTCTCACGAAATGTCGTTAATTAGCTCACATTAGATAATTTATTACCTAAAATTTTTCAATAAAAAGGGGGTTGAGCGATGATTAAGTAGGTGTCTGACTTTCGGATCGCTCAATACTCGCCCTAAAAATTGAGCATCACGCACCCTGCTTCAGGAAGATTAATTGTCAAATACTGTATCATTAGCTATACCTCAAAGCCGAGCTTGCGGTAAAATTGTTAAAGATAAAAATTTATCGATCGCCTTTTATGCCTTACACTGCATCTACCCCAACAGACCCCAGTCAAGCCAACATCCCCAATGCCGACCACCGCCTACTAGAATTCACCAAGCTGACTCCGATGATGCAGCGGTATGTGGAAGTGAAAGAACAGTATCCGCACGCACTTTTATTGTTTAGAGTCGGAGATTTCTTCGAGTGTTTTTTTCAAGATGCCGTGACAATTTCGCGGGAATTAGAACTGGTTTGTACTAGCAAAGAAAGCGGCAAAGAAATCGGTCGAGTGCCGATGACAGGAGTGCCACACCACGCCCTCGATCGCTACAGTTCTCAGTTAGTAGAAAAAGGCTATGCTGTGGTAATTTGCGACCAAGTTGAAGATGCCTCGATCGCCGCCCGCGAAGGCCGCCAAGTCAAGCGCGAAATCACCCGCATTCTCACTCCCGGAACCTTGACAGACGACGGAATGCTCAAACCCCGGCAAAATAACTTTTTAGCAGCAGTCGTCATCGCTGGAGTCCATTGGGGATTGGCTTATACTGATATTTCTACGGGAGAATTCGTCACTACTCAAGCGGACAGTTTAGAACAATTAACTCTAGAATTGCTGCGATTGCAGCCTTCGGAAGTCTTGGTACCAACTAATGCGCCGGATTTGGTGACGATGTTGAGGCCAGGAGAGAAATCCGAGCATTTACCCGATTGTTTGCCGACTTCGTTTTGCTATTCTTTGCGATCGCAAATCCCGTTTAGTTTGTCCGAAGCCAAACAGAGAATCCTGCAAAAGTTCAAAGTGCGATCGCTCGAAGGCATGGGATGCGGACATCTTTCCCTCGCAGTGCGCGCTGCGGGCGGTTTGCTGCAATATCTCGAAGAAACCCAAAAGGAAAAAGCAGTTGCTCTGCAAAGATTGCACACTTACACACTCACCGACTTTCTCACACTCGACTACCAAACCAGGCGCAATCTCGAAATTACTCAAACCGTCAGAGATGGGGTGTTTCACGGTTCGCTGCTGTGGGCGATCGACAAAACCAGCACCGCAATGGGAGGCCGGGCTTTGCGCCGCTGGGCGATGCAGCCTTTGCTCAACATTAAAGGCATTTGCGCCCGCCACGATACGATTCAAGAATTAGTAGAAAACAATCCGCTGCGCCAAGATTTGCAGCAGTTACTCCGCCAAATTTACGACATCGAAAGACTGACTGGCCGTGCCGGTTCTGGAACAGCTAGCGCGCGGGATTTGGTCGCTTTAGCAGATTCTCTCTCGAAATTGCCGGAATTAGCCTCGATCGCAACTCAAGGGCGATCGCCCTATTTGAAAGCGCTGCAAATTGTCCCGCCACTTCTCGAAGAATTAGCAACTCAAATTCACACTCATTTAGTTGACGAACCGCCGATTCATTTAAAAGAAGGAGGTTTGATTCGATCGGGAATCAATGTAATGCTTGATGAAATGCGCCAAACTGCATCAGGAGACCAAGAATGGATTGCCAATTTAGAAGCTAACGAACGCAAGCGCACCGGAATTTCTAATTTAAAAGTAGGCTACAATAAAGCTTTCGGCTATTACATCAGTATTACAAAATCTAAAATTGACCAAGTACCGAACGACTACACCCGCAAGCAAACTCTCACCAATGAAGAACGCTACAGCACTGAAGAATTAAAAGAAAGGGAAGTGCGAATTCTGACAGCGCGGGAAGATTTAAATCAGTTGGAATACGATATTTTTGCGAAATTGCGATCGGAGGTAGGAGAGCACGCGGAAATTATTCGCAACGTTTCGCGCGCGGTGGCGGCGGCCGATGTTTTGTGTGGTTTGGCGGAAGTAGCGGTTTATCAAGATTACTGTCGCCCGACTATGGTTGAAAGTCGGGAAATTAAAATTATTGAAGGTTGTCATCCGGTGGTAGCAAAGTCTTTACCACCGGGATTTTTTGTGCCGAATTCGGCTTTTTTGGGTCGGGAAGCAGCGCTAAATCGCCCGGATTTAATTATTTTAACTGGCCCGAATGCTAGCGGGAAAAGTTGTTATTTGCGGCAGGTGGGTTTGATTCAGTTAATGGCGCAAATGGGCAGTTTTGTGCCTGCGAAAGCTGCGACTTTGGGAATTTGCGATCGCATTTTTACCCGTGTCGGCGCCGTGGATGATTTGGCAACAGGTCAATCTACGTTTATGGTGGAAATGAACGAAACTGCCAATATTCTCAATCACGCCACGCCGCAATCATTGGTGTTGTTGGATGAAATTGGCAGGGGAACGGCGACGTTTGACGGGCTTTCGATTGCTTGGTCTGTAGCAGAATATTTAGCCAGCGAGATTCGGGCGCGGACGATTTTTGCGACTCACTATCACGAATTGAACGAGTTAGCTTCGATTTTGGATAATGTGGCAAATTATCAGGTGACTGTGAAGGAATTGCCGGATCAAATCGTATTTTTGCACGAAGTTCACCCCGGCGGTGCTGATAAGTCCTACGGAATTGAAGCGGGGAGGTTGGCTGGTTTACCGCCGTCGGTGATTGACAGGGCGAGACAGGTGATGAAGCAGATTGAGAAACATAGCAAAATTGCGATCGGGCTGCGGAAAGGTGTTAAGAAAGATGGCAAAAAAGAGTCTGAGGGCGAACAGTTAGATATCTTTGACGATTAAAGTTTTAATAGCATTTGTCTAGGTGCGTCGCCGTCAGATTATTGAGTGAATTTAGGGATTGTTTATGGCGACGCACCCTACAAAACTTAATTCATCAGCCATTCCAATCTCAAATCTCAAATGGTATCACTTGCCATTCTGCAACTTTTTTACCTCTTTGTGCACGCTCATCCCAATCTCCAAAGCCTCATTTAGTAACCGCCCGTATTCAGACGCCCGATCGCTGACATCCAATGCCATCAAAGCCGCCAAATTACTTTCAATATTAGCAAATAACTCGTAACGGCGACCGATAAATTGCTGATTCTCCCGGAGAATCCTCTCTGTTTTTAAAGCACAAACCAAACTTTCTTTAGTGATTTGTAAGGCCTCAATTGCATCTTGTCGATTAATTAAATTGGCTTGTAAATTGCCCGCAGCCGTTAGGCGATCGATAATATCTAAAGCCTGAATCACCTCATGATACTTCTCAACTTCATCCAGCAGACCCGCCAACGTTTCTAAAGGCTTTGCTTTCACCCATTGATAGACATTCCAAGCAACAGTAATCGCCAGCGATAAACCCAAAGTTATTTGTAAAACCCGAACCAATATCTCAGCATCGCTAACTGAACTAACTTCATGTTTGTTGACCAGCAAAGCCACAGGGAGCGACACAACAAGGGTCACACAAAATATCAGCAACTCATGCAACAAAAAAGCAAACAGCTTTTTGCCGTCCCGGAGTGTGGCAGGTCGATAAAAATTCCCTGAAAACCCGTCGCTTAAAGCTATTCCGCTCAAATGTTCTAACTCCTTTTCAGGAATTCTCAACTCATCCAAATCTGCTTGTATCACTCTTGCAAATCTCCTTAAATTGGCATTAATTAAAATCCTCCCAGAGACCTAATAGAATCCCACAGACTCATATAAAAATTGCTGTCTCGGCTTCGGAACAGTTGAAAAGCTTGTCCGGGCGCGCCAAAAAACGGTCTCAGTGTCCATCCCAACTGACTGCCGACAAACGCATAAAGTCCCAACCAGAATCGCAAAATATTTAGCCTGATGTCTTTGCCTTCGGCATCTTGTTCGGACATAAAGTGCATTCCTTGATAAATGAAATTTACCCCCAAAAATCCTGTGATCGCCATGATTGCAACATTCAACAGTAGATAAAAATTGTAATTTGTACTGCTGATGAGAAAAAATAGGCTGACAGGTGCAAATCCAAACAGCAAAACGCTAATCATCGCCATTGATGTCATCAACAATGTCAAATACTGTTCAAAAGTGCGTTTTGAACCAAACATGACATTAAAAAAGTACAGTGTGGGAAAGCAGATAATCAGCGTCAGTAAGTAAAGTGCTGGCAATTTAATTGCGGAAACCAGACATTGCATCCACGTACTAGATGCACCTAATATTGCTCCGTAAATGCCAAAAAATATGGTACTGGAAATTAACAAACCGAAAATTTTAGATTTGAGCTTAACACCGTCGCGAATTTCTTCGAGAAACTGTTGCCGTTCCCGCAGCAAATACATGACTACTGAAAAATATTTCACGGGTTCTCCTTGTGACTGATGCGACTCTGAATCAGTCATAACTCAAGCTGAGGGCGATCGCCAATCTTGCCAAATCAGGGCACTCTATGTTAACCAATTATTGTTGCACCCAGCTCACCACAAGCTGAGATGTAGAAGTGATTGTAGAGATACTTGCAAAGCTAAACGGCTCAAACTCAATACAGGTATGCTTTGTATTCAATTTGTATTCATTTGTCTCCAAATTGTATTCAAAAAGGGCGATCGGGTAGTGATTTGATACTCACTTGATACTCAATTTGACTATTTCGTAGTCATTTGATAGTCAATTTGGTCATTTCGTAGTCATTTTGTATTCAACCTGACCCCCTACAGCCCCGTATTTTCGCCAATAAAAAGCCTCAAACCGTTGATTTATCCTAGGTTTGAGGTAATTTAATTAAAGAGCGGGCAACGGGAATCGAACCCGCATAGTTAGCTTGGAAGGCTACGAAACGAATGCGATTGTAAGCTATACCCTGTAAGCTTTAAAGAAAATCTTGTTTTAGAGGTAAACTGCTTTTCTCGTCATCCGCTAGTCAATTGGGTACAATTAAGCGAACGAGTTCAAGTAAAGACACATGACTAAAACTCCTGAATCCAGTAGTAAAACTTTGGCGTTGCTGAGTTATAGTATGAACAGGAGGAATAATTTATGCAATGTCCAGAATGTAAATCAACCCATATCCGTAA
>NZ_JAUBVR010000191.1:0-1290 GCF_036705955.1 Microcoleus sp. A6-C6
CAATATTTGACAGATTTGTCCAAAAAACTCCCATCACCCTCATGGTGCGAGGTGTAATGGAGCGTATATTGGCGAGAGAGCAAATGGACATCATCTTTGAGAAAAATGCTCTCTCGCCAATATATGCGGGAGTTATTGTTCTCCAATCTCGTAGATATGATGAGCCTGGTAATTTGTGGCATTCATCCTTCCGTCAATGCTGCATACAAAGCAAATGCTACTAAACTCAATGTGAGTCGCACGGCTATTTATAACAAACTGTTGGGAATGGAAGTGGGAGTCAGCGCAGCACTGTTGAGAGAGACATCGGCAGAGATGGCAACTTTAATGGAACTGATTGGAGCCGTTCCTAATCCCATATTATCAGGTTATCCAGTCAGAATCATTGATGGTAATTGTTTGGCACCGACTAATCATCGCCTGAAAGTTCTGAGACCACGTGCAGCAGCAGCATTACCCGGAAAATCTCTAGTTGTGCTCGACCCTGATTTAAGATTAGCAATTAATGTATTTCCATGTCTGGATGGTTATAGTCAAGAACGTGCATTATTTGACCAGGTGTTAGAGACTGTCAAGAGTGGTGAATTATGGATAGCCGATCGCAATATGTGTACCAAAGGATTTCTGTTTGGCTTGGATCAGGCAGGGACTAAATTTTTAATCCGAGAACATAAAACTTTACCCCAGACAGCTTTGACTCCATAGAGCGAAGTGGGTCAAGTCGAGACAGGTACAGTGTTTGAACAAACAATTAGTGTGACTAGCCTGGAAGAATCTTTAAAGAATGTACGAAGAGTAGTCTTGCACCTTCACAAACCAACTCGTAACGGCGAGTCAGAGATTGCTATTCTTACAAGCTTGCCTTCGACTGTGAAGAATGCGATTGAAGTAGCCGAGTTGTATAGAAAACGCTGGAATATTGAAACGATGTTTCAAGTTCTAGAGAAGAACTTTGCCGGAGAAATTCCAGGTTTAGGTTATCCCCAAGCTGCTTTATTCTGTTTTTGTTTAGCTTTGGTTGCCTACAATACTTTAGCTGTAATCCGTAGAACTCTCGGCAGCATACATGGTGCGCGGGAAAATCGATGCCAGCCTTTCTGAATTCTACTTAATTACTGAAATTCAGGGGAATTATCAAGGAATGATCATTGCGATTGACCCTATATACTGGAGGACTGTCGGATCATTATCACCCCCCCAATTTGCTCTTTGGTTGACAGATTTAGCCCAGCTAGTTAACTTGAAATCTTTGCTTAAACAACCTCGTTCTCCTAAGAAGAAAAAACCGGA